>NZ_DATFKB010000105.1:0-11272 GCF_035268865.1 Salinivirga sp.
AAGATCTCGATAATACCGTTAGGTCAGTAGAGCGATTAACGTACAATAATGGATTCGACAGCTGGATCATGCTCAATATTTATCCCCAACGGGCCACGCATCCGGTAAATATTCACAAACGACTCAACAAAAAACTGCATACACAAAACATGGAAGCCATTTCACAACTCATAGGGCAGTTTAAAAAAGTTAACCTCTGGGCTGCCTGGGGTACACTCATAGCACATCGTCCATATTTCAGGTCCTGCCTTGCAGATATTTGCCAAATTGCCGAAAACCACAATCACCAGTGGCTCAGCATAGGAAACCTCACAAAAGCAGGGCATCCCCGACATCCGTTGTATTTAAAAGCCACCACTAAAACTCAGCCTTTTAACATGCCGGAATATTTAAAAAATCTTGTAAAACAAAACGCCTAATATTCAGAAAGTATTAAGTGATTCTTGCCTGGGTTTTTGAACCGATGCCGCTGGCATATTATATCTTGTAATACAAATTATGCACAGATTCGAAATTCATTGAGGCGTCGTATACTATTTTTTCAGGAAAAAATACCTTCTCCGCACAGTGCTGTAATGTGGTAAGAAAAGCCCCACAACTACAAATGCCACTCCGGTTACAGTTCGCCAGCTTAACTCATCGCCAAGCATATACCAGGCAAACACCGCTGCAAATACCGGAATTAAATTGGTAAACATATTGGCCTGTACAATGCCAATTTTCGAAATACTGTAAACAAAAAACAGATAGGCCATAGCAGATGCTACCACGGCCAGTTTTAGCAATGGCCAAATATTATCAAAGGTAAACTCCACTGCCAGGAAATTATCCAGGTCAAAAACGAGGAATAGTGGCAAGAACAAAACTGCTGCTATAAAATTCTGATAAGTAATAATGGTGAACGGATTGTATTTACCCGAAAGTTTCATAATTATTGCTGAGTACCCCAGCGCTGCTATTACAGCCATGAACATAAAAGCTACACCAATGGCCGGTGCTTTCCATTCGAACCCGGCTTTGGTAACCACCAACACTACACCCACAAATGATATGGCCAGGCCAATGACATTAAGCAAGGTTATCTTGTCGCCAAAAAATATGCGGGCCATAACGGGCGTAAGCAAAGGAATAACTGCGATTATAACCGCTCCTTCGGTAGGCGAAACGTAATGCATGCCATAACTTTCGCTAAAAAAATACACAAATGGTTCAAAAAAAGCCAGGGAAAGAAATGTAAAACGGTCTTCTTTGGCAATGGGCTGCAGCCTTCTGATCAATTTTGTGAATACAAACAGCAAAACAGATGCAATAGTGAGCCTCAAAAAAACAGTGCCAATGGGTGTAAAAACCTCATAAACCTGTTTGTACCATACAAAAGTAAGGCTCCAGCATAGCATTGCTATAAATACGGTGATATATCCTGCCCTGTTGTTGCTCATTTGCGGAATAAAAATTTAAAACCGCAAAGGAACAATTTTTTGGCGACATAGTATCTAAGCAGATACGATTTCCTTTACAGTTTTCACGATTCCCGCAGCATCAAAACCACACATACGGTAGAGTTCAGCAGGCTTACCGTGCTCAATAAATTTATCTGGAATACCTAAACGCACAATTTGGGCCCGGTGTCCGTGTTCTGCGGCATATTCTATAACAGCACTTCCCAAACCACCAATGATGGTGCCGTCTTCTACGGTAATTATTTTTTGAAATTTATTGAACACTTCTTCTAAAAGATCCTCATCAATAGGTCTCAAAAAGCGTATATCGTAGTGGGCCGGTGTAATATTTTCAGATTTGAGATGATTAATGGCCTGTTGCACGAAATTCCCGGGATGCCCGATTGAAACAATAGCAACTTCTTCGCCATCTGAAACTTTTCTTCCTTGCCCAATTGGCAAATCATTCATAGGTTGTTTCCAATCGATCAGCATTCCACGACCTCTTGGATAGCGTATAGAAAAAGGCCCTTCTTTGTAGTTTTGTGCTGTATACATCAAATTTCGAAGTTCCGTTTCATTCATTGGGGCACTCACAATCATATTGGGCACACTTCGCATGTAAGCCATATCAAAAGCGCCATGGTGTGTTGCTCCATCTTCACCAACAAGGCCACCACGGTCGAGACAAAAAACAACCGGTAATTGCTGTAATGCCACGTCATGTACAATTTGATCGTAAGCACGCTGCATAAACGTGCTGTAAATGTTGCAAAAAGGTGTTTTTTGTTCTGCCGCCAGTCCTGCAGAAAAGGTAACAGCATGTTGCTCTGCAATTCCCACATCAAAACAACGGTCGGGCATCTCTTTCATCATGATGTTCAGAGATGAACCTGCGGGCATTGCGGGTGTAATACCAACAATTTCTTTGTTTTGTCTGGCAAGTTCCAGCAATGTATGTCCAAACACATCCTGATATTTGGGTGGTTTGGGCGTGCCATCGTCATCTTTTATTTTCAGGCCTGTATTTTTATCGAATTTACCCGGCGCATGCCATTCTGCAGCATTGAGCTCCGCTTGTTTAAACCCTTTGCCTTTTTTTGTAATGCAATGGAGCAGTTTAGGGCCCGGAATATCTTTCAGGTCATTCATCACGTTGACCAGGTGTACCACATCGTGCCCGTCAATGGGCCCGAAATAACGAAAGTTGATGGCTTCAAAAAAATTACTTTGCTTCATGAGCAAAGATTTTATACTGTTGTCAACTTTTTGAATAAGACGCTGTGCTGTAGGCCCGAGTCGGTTAAATTTGCCAAGCATATTCCAAACCTCATCCTTGAGTTTATTGTAAGGTCTTGAGGTGGCAATGTCGGTCAGGTACTCTTTAAAAGCGCCCACATTCGGATCAATGGCCATATCGTTGTCGTTCAGTACGACCAGAATATTGGCATTTTGCACACCCACATTATTCAAACCTTCCATAGCCATGCCTCCGGTTAGGGCACCATCGCCAATTACAGCTATAACATGTCGATCATCTTCTTTGCGTAGCTGAGCTGAAACAGCCATTCCAAGAGCGGCACTTATGCTCGTGGATGAATGACCAACACCAAAGGCATCGTATTCACTTTCTGAACGATTTGGAAAACCGCTTATTCCTCCGAGTTTTCGATTGGTCTGAAACCGGTTTTTGCGTCCGGTAAGAATTTTATGACCGTAAGCCTGGTGGCCTACATCCCAAATTAAACGGTCATACGGTGTGTTGTAAACGTAGTGTAGGGCCACTGTTAATTCTACTGCACCAAGGCTGGCTCCAAAATGGCCGGGGTTGGCACTTACCTCGTCTATAATAAATTCGCGCAACTCATCAGCAAGCTGAATAAGTTGTGGTTTATCGAGTTTTTTCAGATCAGTGGGATATTCAATTTGATCCAGTAATCCCATAGGGCAATTCAACAAAGATTTTAGCCTACAAAGATAGCAATAATTTCGGGAAACATTATAGTAATACAGGGGCTTTGCACAAAACAATCAGCCACTGGCAATCAACTAAAAATAAACTCACGAACAACAAAAAATGCAAAAAAACATGCAGGTTATCCTGTAAAAACAAGCAATATTACAGAATCTGGGCATCAGTGAATTATGATTCCATTACATGAGAAATATCATTGTATTTGGGTGTTTTTACTTGATATTTGTATGTAGATCAAACAGATAATTCAATGAATGCAAACGACTATATTCAGTGGCAACCGGAATTCATGACCGGAATCGAAAAAATTGACGAAGGACATCTTCAGTTTATAAAAATACACAACCAACTTGTGGATATTATGAATAAAGATTTTTGCCGCCAAAAGATAGTCGAGTTGCTTTATGCCTTGATGCACTACGCAGAGCACCATCTCATTAACGAAGAAATTTACTACCAGGGGTATGACGGTTTTGCCGAACATAAGGTCAATCATCAAAAGTTCATTGAAAAAATTAACCAAACTCAGTCATACCTGGCAAATGATAGTAGCCCCGAAGCCTGCGATGAGTTACTGGCATTTCTGAAAAGCTGGTTCAAAAATCACATTCTGGAAAAAGACAAAGCAGCTGTAGATTACGTTAAAAGCATTCAAAAATAAGTTGCTATTCTCCTTTACCCAGCCAGCCACTCAACGGATATTTTATGTTCTGATAACCAGTTAAAAAAGCCTTTACCTTACCCAATACTATTTTAGCTTCAACCAAAACGGGTATATGGTTACGATCATCGGTGGCCCAAACGGTCATATCTTCACCACCCTCAAAAATGGTCCCTTCAACAAGCAAAATGTTAAACTTCACACATTTATAAATGTCTCCGGTACGGGTCTCTATGGTTTCTTTCCCGAGATATCGAATATATAAATCATACAATTCATTATCGATAATAAAGGTGATGGGGATTTTCTCTCCAATTTTTCTGTGATCAAAATCTAAAGAGCGTGTGTAGTATATTGCAGAAAGCACATCAAAAGTACAATCGGGAAAAGCAATGGTGTCCATGGCCTTTCCAAAATCTGAATTATCTGTATCGGTATAAATCAGGCTGTCGGAATAATTAAAGTGGTATTTATTGTTTACACGGTAACTCCCTTCCCTGGTGTTGCGATGGTAAAACCAGGGTTGAAGTGTTTCTACATTAACCTTAGAACGGAAGGTATCTCTAACTTTATATAACCAATCGTATTTGGGCAAACTTGTACCAATGGAGGTAAAATTATACGCACGTTTATTTGCGGTATGTGTAACCGTAAACTCCACGTCAGCTGCCTCCAGCCAAATAAAGTTCCAGTTAAAATAGGCTTTGTAAGTGAGCTTTTCGCCTGCCCGAAAAACCTTTTGCTCTATCCCACACTGGCCAAAAGCACCCTGCACAGCAAACAAAAATACGAGCAAATAAAAACGCCTTATCATCAGTGGTTTACTTTTCCGATTTTTCCTTCCACCGATGCAATTTTACCTTCGAGCCGCCCCATTTCGCTCTTTTTAATATCAAACTTGGCCGTACAATAAATACGGTCTGAGTGTGGTTCAAGTATTTGCTGCGCTTTATTTAAAATTTCGGTAGCTTTTGCCATATCAGGTGTTTCTACAATGGTTCCCATTGCACTAAGTTTATACGGATAACCTGAATTGCGCACCATATCGATAATCTGGCTCACATATTCGCTAACACTTATGCCTTTGTCTGTAGGAAACATAGCAAATTCCAATAACACATTCATAGCATTTATAATTTATGATGAAACGAGCACTTCTATACCCAAAGAACGCGCTTTTTCTGCAATTTGTTCCAGCTCATCTTTACTCACAGCTTCAATGCCTTCTGCTGCGGTTTCACGAGCAATGGTATAAACCATAATTCGCTTAGGGCCAATCTCCTTAATTGCCGACAACCAGGCTGAAATTTCTTCATCCGTTGTATTGTCAACCTTGTAGCCATCATATTCTCCTTTGATAAACATACTTTGTATGGTAAGATTACCCTGAAACTTTTTTAAGCTCTCGATGAGCGTATCAAGGTTGAAGTTTCCAAGCGGGCAATTTATCTTTTTAATGGTTGCTTCAATCCCACTATCTAACTTAAGAATATTATCGTCTACTTTTTGAAGCACATGAAAAATACGGGGCTTATGTACCAGTGTGGCATTGCTTAAAATAGATATGCGCGCCCCGGGAAAAAGCCGCTGCCGTAACTTGAGGGTATCTTCTACAATCTCTACAAAAGCAGGATGCATGGTGGGCTCACCATTTCCGGCAAAAGTAATGGCATCTATAGGTAAATTTTTCTGACTTCTTTCTGTTAAAACGCCTTCAAGCTTGCTGATAACGTCTTCGCGGGTGGGAAGTACGCCTACATTTGAACCCTTATCTGTCCATCCACATTCGCAATAAATACAATCAAAAGTGCAAACCTTGGAATTCGTTGGTAAAAGATTAATACCCAACGATACACCCAGGCGTCTGCTTTTTACCGGGCCAAAAACGGTTTTATCGAATAAAAATGTACTCATAAGTCGAAAATTTCCTGCAAAAGTAGTGAAAAATAGTGATTAGCGATGTTTTATACCCCGGATCAATGGGTAGTAGGATGTTTTTTAATTCAATGCGCAAAGTTGCTCAAAATTACACATGACCATATAGTGTTTTCAAAAAAGCATCTAATTTTTTGTGTGCCCGGTAATAAAACTTTCAAGAACTAAGCCTGTCCTGAAAACCGGGATCCTGTTCATTTTGAAAATCATGACGTCCCAATTCCCGGGATAACTGTTTTCAAAATAAACGTGACGTGATACATTCTACATGTCGAAATACAGTTATTGGAATTTTCTTAAGGGCACTATATAACATTTTAATTACTTTTGCAGATATGGGAGAAGCTATTACAATTCACACAGACGGTGCAGCGCGGGGAAATCCGGGACCTGGTGGGTATGGCATTGTGATGCGCTACAAGGGGCATGAAAAAACCATGGCCGAAGGTTATAAAAAAACTACAAATAACCGCATGGAATTACTGGCTGTAATTGTAGCGCTGGAGCAATTAAAAACCAAACAAATTCCTGTAAGAATTTATACCGACAGCAAATATGTAGCCGATGCTGTAGAGCAGGGCTGGATTCATAACTGGGAAAGAAAACAGTTCAAAAAAACAAAAAACCCCGACTTATGGCGGCGCTTTTTGAGCATTTACAAACAAATACCCGATATTAGATTTCACTGGGTGAAAGGCCATGCCAATAACGAACTCAACAACAGGGCCGATGAACTGGCTGTGGCAGCCTCAAAATTACCCACGCTGAAAATAGACGAAGGTTACCAGAATAATAACGAAGAACTTTTTTAAAATATAAGATATGAATTGCGACCACCCTAAAAAGCGCATTGCCATTTTTGCCAGTGGCTCAGGAACCAACACAGAAGCTATTATTAAATATTTCGAGAACAATGCCGAAATTTGTGTGGCCAGCATATTTTCCAACAACCCCGAAGCTTATGTGCTTACAAGGGCTAAAAATCACTACATACCCGCTTTTACATTTAACAGAAGTGACTTGTATAAAACCAACAGAGTACTAAACCTGCTGCAGGAGCAAAAAGCCGATTATATTGTACTGGCTGGTTTTTTATGGCTAATTCCGACACACTTAATTAATAACTATAAAAACCGCATTATAAATATCCACCCGGCTTTACTTCCCGAATACGGCGGCAAAGGTATGTATGGTGACAGGGTACACCAAAAAGTTTGGGAAAACGGGGAGCCTGAAACCGGTATCAGCATACACCTGGTTAATGAAAAATACGATGAAGGAAAAATTATTTTTCAGGCTACCACGCCTATTGAAAGAGATGACACGCCTGAAATTATAGCCTCAAAAGTGCATGAACTGGAATATCAGCATTACCCCCGAATTATAGAACAATTTATCCGTTCAGATGTATAGCAAATAAAAATGCTTTTTATACTATCACCTGCAAAAACACTGGATTTTGAGCACGAAGCTCCGGTAAAGAACAGTTCGCAACCCCTGTTTAAAGATGAAGCGGCCATGTTAATGGAGCAGCTGAAAAAATTATCACAGGACGAGTTATCGAAACTCATGAATGTAAGTAACAAAATTGCTGAACTCAATACCATCAGGCACCAAAACTGGCAAAAATCACATACTCAAAAAAATGCAAAACAAAGCATTTACGCCTTCAGGGGCGAAGTATACAATGGTTTAAATATTGAACAGTTTGATGAGCAAGACCTTGAGTTTGCACAGGGCAGCCTGCGCATTCTTTCCGGATTATATGGAATTTTAAGGCCTTTGGACCTTATTCAACCCTACAGACTCGAAATGGGAACCAAACTTACGAATACAAACGGTAAAAATTTATACGAGTTCTGGAGTGACCAACTTGCCAAAACCCTTAATAAGCAGGGAAAAGAAAACGGCACAGACACCCTGGTAAACCTGGCTTCAAATGAGTATTACAAAGCTGTTAAAAAAGATGCTTTGAAACTCAATGTAATTACACCCGTATTTAAAGAATTAAAGGACGATAATTATAAAGTAATTGCTATTTACGCTAAAAAAGCCAGAGGATTGATGTCTGCATATATTATTCGAAACCGCATAACTCATGCAGAAGATTTAAAAAACTTCTCCGAAGCGGGCTACATGTATGCCGAAAATTTATCTTCATCAAAAGAAATGGTCTTTACACGTGGTTAAATCGTGCACTTTATGTAAAATAAACGATTAGATGCACATTTTAACAAATTATTAGTATTTTTGGATAAATAAAACCATACTTATGGATAGGGAAGAGCTCGTATTTTTTATAAAAAAGGCTAAAGAAAAAAACTCTAAAAGTCTTGACTTATCAAATCGGGATCTGGAAGAAATTCCGCCCGAAATTGGCGAACTCACGCAATTGGAACACCTTGACCTAAGTTACAACTACATTAAAACAGTTCCACGCGAAATTGGCAAACTCATAAATCTGAAAACCTTACTGTTACTCAAAAATCAGATTAAAGCACTTCCTCCCACCATTGGGCACCTCAAATCACTTGCACTGCTTGACATTAGCCACAACGATTTTACCACTTTCCCAAAAGAAATTGGTTTTTTATCGAACCTCAAATCGCTTGATGCAAGCTATAGTGAGCTAAAGACTTTACCCATTGAATTCATTGAGCTGTTAAGCCTTAAAGAACTTTACCTGGAAGAAAACCCCTTTGAATTTCCTCCACAAAAAGTCATCAAACGCGGGCTTTATGCCACAATGCATTACCTGACCACAGAAAAGAAACGATTAGATGCTGCCAAGGTAATGCTGCAGGTTTTCAATATGCCCGAAACACTCCAGGCGCCTTTTCAGCAATATCTCGGTTATTTTAACGACCTGGTTTCCAATGCCAACGAAAAAGAGGTGCGTTTCGATATAAAATTTATTAAGCACGATGATCTTGGGGAAAAAATCGATGTGAAGGTTGGCGTAGAAAATTATCTGTATGATTTCATGGATTTCATTAAATCAAAAATTGAAGAAACAAAAAACAGTAAAGACGAAAAGAAATTTTCTATTGTAGACTTACAGGTTGCAGAACTCAGGAAGCAAATTGCAGAGTTCAACAATTCTCTGGAATCAAAAATGAACGAAATTCAAACCATTCAGCATAAAATGAACGATTTTCTTAAAAATCTGGAAAAGTAACCCCTTCGCACAATCACATAAAAACACCTGTTTTTTCTCGCTTAAATTTCGTAATTTGCAGCATACCCGTAAATTAAAATTGGTATGGCAAAAATTTATGCATTTTGTAACCACAAAGGCGGTGTAGGAAAAACAACTTCAGTAATTAATCTTGGTGTTGGCTTTAGCAGGAGAAAACAAAAAACGCTGCTCATCGACCTCGATCCGCAATCGAATCTCTCTCAATCTCTGGGACTGGAAGAAAAAACCGGCAATAATATTTACGGAGGACTAAAAGGCGATTATGTGCCCGAACCTTTTGTGATAAACAAAAACCTCCATGCCATACCCGCCGTGCTCGATTTATCGGGAGCAGAACTAGAACTGGCTGCTGTGCCCGCCAGAGAGTTGTTGCTCAAAGAAATTGTTGAACAGGTTAAAAATCCTTACGACATTATACTAATCGATTGTCCGCCCTCACTGGGCTTACTAACCATGAATGCACTTGCAGCGGCTGATGAAGTTTTTATTCCCGTACAATCAGAATATTTAGCCGTACATGGATTAAAAAAAATTATGGAAACCATCGACATTGTACACAAACGCCTGAACAACAGGTTAACTTTAGGTGGTTTGTTCCTCACCCAATACGACAAACGCAAAGTGCTTAACCGCGACATAAGGGAAACTGTGGGTGAAGCATTTGGACAAAAAGTTTTTGATACTGTAATTCGCAACAACATAGCACTGGCAGAAGCACCTGTAGAACAAATGGATATATACCGCTACAAAAAAGACAGTGCAGGAGCCCGGGATTATGCAGCATTGACACGTGAAATTTTACAAAAAAATCTTGCTTAACTATGGCAAAAAAAAGTTTTAAAAAAGGCGTTAAAAACGTCATCGATTCAATAGATGCGGGCACAGAGCAAGCCTCTTCACCCAAAAAGCAACCAGCTGCCAAAACACAAAAAAAAGCAGCATCGCAAAAAACAAAACCAGCCAGAATAAAACTTGGGCCTGCCTATACTGTGCAAAACTCAAATGAACTTAAAAGCACCCTTGAAACGGCACTGAAGTCCAAAGAAAAAATAGAAATAACTTCAGTAGAAATCACAGAAATTGATGTGGCCTTTATACAACTTCTAATGGCTTTTGATGAAGAGGCAAAAAAACAAAAAAGAGCTGTTGATTACGATATTCGCTTATCCAGCGATGTAATCCAAATGCTTGGTACAATTGGCATGAAAGATGCAATGACTGTGTTTACCAAAAAATAGGCCACCAAATTATGCAGTTAGACCATATTAAAATTCTGGGTTTCGATGCCGACGACACCCTATGGAACAACGAAACATTTTTTCGTGAAGCAGAAGTAGATTTTTTTCAGCTACTTAAT
Source organism: Salinivirga sp. (assembly GCF_035268865.1). Classification (GTDB taxonomy): domain Bacteria; phylum Bacteroidota; class Bacteroidia; order Bacteroidales; family Salinivirgaceae; genus Salinivirga. Next base: position 10,567 of record NZ_DATFKB010000105.1, read on the forward strand.
GAATACGCTCCCAGGGCACAGGTGGAGAAAAAACTTTTTGAAATTGAAATGCAGAATCTTGAGCAATATGGGTATGGTATAAAAAGCTTTGTGTTGTCGATGACTGAAACAGCCCTGTTCATTACAGACCAGAAATTGCCGGGTCGCATTACACATGAAATACTTGAAATTGGAAAAGCTATGCTGGCCAAACCGGTAAAATTACTTCATGAAGTTGAAGAAACCCTTGGGAAACTTACCGAAACACACGAACTTGTGGTTGCTACCAAAGGTGATCTGTTGGATCAGCAACGGAAACTCCGAAAATCGGGCCTCGCAAAGTATTTCCATCATATAGAAATCATGCCCGATAAGCAAATTACAGACTACCAGAACATGTTGTCCCGTTTGAAAATTCCGGCACAAAATTTCTTTATGACAGGCAATTCCATTAAGTCTGATATTTTACCGGTACTTGAAATGGGTGGCTACGCCATGCATGTGCCCTATCACACTACCTGGGTGTACGAAGATGTGAATGACGATATACAATCGCCCAACTTTTACCGCGGCAAAACACTGGCCGACCTGCTGAAAATTATCGAAGGATAGGGCTGCGACTTCTGAACCTATTGATGATAACACCTACATAGTCTCAGCAAGAAAACTACCAGTTTTTGCGTGTGCCTGGTAATAAACCGAGATTTGTCATTAGGAATTTGCAAAA
>NZ_DATFKB010000106.1:0-13900 GCF_035268865.1 Salinivirga sp.
TACTTGTGCATGGCGATACTGCAGCTAATACCGATGATCCCATTTTTGAAGTAAAAAACAAGGATGGCAATGTGGTTTTTGCTGTGTACCAAAATGGTGTAGAAGTAAACGTAGACGAATCTTCGCAAGAAAAAGGCCTTAAAGGGGGATTTGCCGTTGGCGGCCTCACAGGCGGTAAAGACAGCACTGTGCAATACTTCCGGGTAACACCAGACAGTGTACGTGTTTATCTCAGAGAAGATACTACCAAAGCACAAAAAGGTGGTTTTGCCGTGGGCGGCCTCACATGGGGTAAAAATAAAACTATTGGTAACGAATACCTTCATGTATCGCAAGATAGCGTGCGCATTTACATTGACGAATCAGGTACAAAGGCACAGAGGGGTGGATTTGCTGTAGGTGGACTCACATGGGGAAAAAATAAAACCCCTGGTAATGAATATCTTCGCGTATCATCAGACAGCGTGCGCATTTATATTGACGAATCGAGCGGGAAAGCACAAAAAGGAGGTTTTGCAGTGGGCGGATTAACATCCGGAAAAAACAATCTCAATGACTTTTTGCGCGTCACAGGCGATAGCACGCGTATTTTTGTAAAAGATTACAGCGCAGGTTTTGGTGTGCTGAATATTGACGGAACTCAGTCAACCAGTTTTCTTGATCTCACAGAGTTTAATTATTTCATAGGTCATGAAAGTGGTATAAATCGCACTATTGGAGTATACAATTCAGCCATAGGTTATTTATCCGGCAGGTCTTTGGCATCGGGTAGCTACAATGTTTTTATGGGATACGAATCAGGCAAATTAACATATAATGGCTCAAGTAATGTATTTCTGGGCTATCAGGCAGGCCAGCAAAACACAAGCGGAAATAATAATTTGTATTTAGGTTACCAGTCTGGTTATTACAATCAGAGTGGAAACTTCAATACATATATGGGCTATCAAACTGGTTATTTCTCAGATTACGCTACATCAGCTCCAAATTACAACACCTATATTGGTTATCAATCTGGGTATAATACCCGCTCAGCTAGCAATAATGCCTTTATAGGCTACAGAGCAGGGCGAACAACAAGCTCAGGAAGCAGCAATGTGTTCATTGGTACCGATGCAGGTTATTCAAATACTACAGGCTTACATAACGTGTACATCGGACATGAAAGTGGACGCACGGCAAGTACACCCGGATACAACACATTTCTTGGCTACCAAACCGGATACGCCAACACTACTGGTAGCTCAAATGTATTTCTTGGTATTAGTGCGGGTTCTGTCAATACAACCGGATACGGAAACACCTTCGTTGGCCCTGGAGCCGGAAACCACAATACAACCGGATTCAACAATGTGTATATCGGAGTGAGTTCAGGAGAATACTGCACTACAGGAGATTTCAATATAGTAATTGGGCCACAATGGGATACGCCTAATGAAAGACCCGGAAATAATAATATTTTTATCGGACCCAATGCGGGAAAAAATGAAACCGGATCCAACAAACTCTATATAGGATCAACACCTCTAATCTATGGAGATTTTGCCAACCAAAGAGTCGGTATAAACACAACAAATCCCGATGCACCCTTAAAAGTAGAATCAACAACAGCAAATACGGGAACCATTCGTAGTGAATCAAAATACAATGGATCAAACCCGCATTATGGTGGAGCCTTTAATGCAAGCAGTGGAACACAAGGTATTGGATGTTATGCCGCAGGAAGTTTCCGCGATTTTTTTGCTGGAGGTGCAGGTACAAATTACTACCCCTTTACAGGGGCTCACGAGGTTATTTTAGATGCAAACTTCCCAGAAAACACAAAACCGGGGTTGATAGTGGTCTTGACTGGTCACGTTGAAAAACGAATTACCGATGATGGTTCTGTCTCCCTTTCATCAACAATGCCTGAAGTCACATTAAGCACAAAAGCCAATGACAAAGCCGTTTTGGGTGTTTTCTTATCTGAAGATGAACATACGAAAGATCACTGGCTCAAGAAAAACATTAGAGCCGGAACAGTAAATGCCCTGGGCGAAGGTCGTGTATGGGTTTGTAATAGCAATGGACCTATTGAAGCCGGCGATTACATTACCACTTCCACGGTTCCCGGTTATGGGCAAAAACAGGACGACGACCTTCTGCACAACTACACTTTGGGTAAAGCAACTGAAACCATCAATTGGGAAAATGTAAAGAAAACCATCACAATTAAAGGAAAAACATATAAAGTTTACCTGGTAGGGGTAGTATACACAAGTGGCTGATATACAGAAAAACAACACAAACAATATATCCATGAAAAATAACTAAAAAAATAAATTATAAAATTGTAAAACTTTAAACCATTGAACTATGAAAAAACAGCTTTTATTATTTGCCTTTTTATTGGGATATTTAACCCTATGGGCACAACCCAACACATTCAATTATCAGGCAGTGGTGCGAGATACAGACGGAAACCTCATTACAAACCAACAGACTTTGTTGAGGCTTTCTATTACCGATTCTGAGCAAAACATCTATTACGAAGAGGAACACCAGCCAACTACATCCGAATTTGGTCAAATTCAAATTGAAGTGGGCGGCGGAACACTAATCTCAGGTTCTTTTGTCGATATTCCATGGGGGTCGGCTCAGCTACTGCTAAACGTTGACATGTCGATGGATGAAGGTAATACGTTCACAAATTTGGGACAATCTCCCCTGCTCGCCGTCCCCTATGCATTTTATTCCGCTACAGGCGATCCCGGCCCCGAAGGCCCTGCCGGCAACGGCATAGAAACAGTAGAAGATAATGGCGATGGCACGCTCACCTTCCATTTTACCGATGGTTCAACTTACATTACACCAAATCTTGCCGGCCCTACCCTCGAGGACCAGCCTGGCAACCTCATCTACCATGACTCTACAGGGTGGGTGGGCACCGATGCCATAAAAATTGCAGGCAGCAATGTGGCTATTGGCACCAACCCTGCTATATCCAGGTTACTTGTGCATGGCGATACCAATGCCAGTGAGGATGATCCCATTTTCGAAGTCAAAAACAAAAACGGAAATGTGGTATTTGCCGTTTACCAAACCGGAGTGGAAGTAAACGTTGATGAAACGACTAGTGGTAAAGGCCTTAAAGGTGGTTTTGCCGTGGGTGGCCTCACAGGCGGAAAAGACAGCATTGTACAATACTTCAGGGTAACACCTGACAGTGTGCGCGTATACCTCCGGGAAGATACTACAAAAGCGCAAAAAGGTGGTTTTGCTGTGGGAGGGCTCACCTCTGGCAAAAGGACAACAGAATACCTGAGAGTAACACGTGACAGCACAAGAGTATATGTCGATAACTCAACAAAAGCACAAAAAGGTGGCTTTGCCGTGGGTGGACTTACAGGGGGCAAAAATAAAGCTACTGGTAACGAATACCTTCACATATCGCAAGATAGCGTACGTATTTATATTGATCAATCGAGTACCAAGGCACAAAAAGGTGGTTTTGCCGTGGGTGGACTTACATGGGGGAAAAAGAAAAATATGGGCAACGAATATCTGCGTGTATCATCAGATAGTGTGCGAATCTATATTGATGATTCAGAAACGAAAGCGCAAAAAGGTGGCTTTGCCGTGGGTGGATTAACCTCAGGGAAAAACGGCAATCAGTCATTTTTCAACGTAGAAATAGACACAGCCCAAACCATTGACCCCAGTGAACCAAGAATTCTATTTTATCCTGTAAAAAATGCATTTCTTGCCGGACAAGTGCTTGTAGAGTCCGCGGATAGTGTGGGATTAAATTCTACTGCTTTGGGTTATGAAACAAAGGCAATTGGAGATTTCTCACAGGCGTTTGGCTATAAAGCACATGCTTTTGACGATTATTCTACGGCAATTGGTAATAATGCTTCGGCATCCGGTTATAGCTCCTATGCATTGGGCGATTATTCAGAATCTGAAGGCGAAGCTTCATATGCACTTGGAACTGGTGCATTTGCTACAGGTTTGCGTAGCTTTGCATTTGGATCAATTGGTATTGATTCTGCAGGTGCAGCGACAGGCAATACTAAAGCCATTGGCGACTTTTCATATGCCATGGGTATGGGATCAATAGCAGATGCAAAAGGTGCTTTTGCAATGGGAACGCAGGATACTGCTTCTGGAAATTACAGTTTGTCAATGGGTTATCAATCTGTTTCTTCCGGTAATTGGGGAAGTACAGCCATTGGTTATAAGTCAGTTGCAAGTGGTGAGGGCAGTATTGCAATGGGAAATCAAGTTGTTGCAGAAGGCCATACAAGTACAGCATTGGGATTATATGCAAAAGCACTAGGGCATCACAGTACAGCACTGGGTAGAGAGCTTACTGCAAGTGGGGCTTATAGTACAGCCTTAGGTTATCGAACTTTGGCCAGTGCCGACAGAAGTACAGCTATAGGAAGTGAAACAAATGCTACTGGTGAATATAGTACCGCAATCGGCCACGCAACAATTGCAAGTGGTACTTATAGTACCGCAATAGGAAATGGGTCCGAAGCATTTGGTGAATATAGCTTTGTTGCTGGTTATCAGTCTTATGCCGATAAAATTGCTGCTGTTGCATTAGGATATCAGGATACTGCTCTAGGTCAATATAGTTTTGCGGTAAACTTTGAAACCAAAGCTTTTGGCGATTATAGTTCCGCTTTTGGTTATCGTTCAACAGCAAGTGGCACTGTTAGTTTTGCATTTGGTAGTGGAGCGCTTGCAAGCGGGAATACCAGTATAGCTTTAGGAACGATTACATCTGCTATTGGACAAAATAGTATTGCTACAGGTATGTATTCAGAAGCAAGTGGCGGACAAAGCACAGCGATGGGAAATGAAACAGTTGCCAGTGGTGAAAATAGCACAAGTATAGGTTACAGAACAGTTGCCAGTGGTGATTACAGCATAGCAATGGGCCGATATATTGAAGCAAGTGGTACCAATTCAATTGCTATTGGGTTGGATTATAATAATCCTATTCCCGTGCTTAGCCAGAATAACACAATGACTATTATGGGTGGCAGAGTAGGAATAGAGACGCTTTCACCAGATAAAACACTCACTGTAGATGGAGATGTACGAATTACTGGTGATATTTATTATGGAGCTGTTGGATCATTTAATACATACCTGAAACCAGATTTTGTTTTTGATGATCAGTATACAAAAAGCTATGATATTATCGAAATTGAAAATTTCATTAAAGAAAACAATCATTTGCCCTGGTTAACTCCTGCCGATGAAGAGCAAGAAGGTATAAACATGACGCGAATGACTTTTGAAACCCTTGAAGCAGTTGAGAATATTCAAATTCAGGTTATTGAACTGAAAAAACAACTTAACCTTGCCATGGAGATTATTGAAAAACAGAATAAAACCATTAAAAAATTGAAAACAAATAAAAATAATTAGATATGAAAGCATTTATATTGACAGCATTATTAGTTACATTTTTGGAGTTTGGCTACTCACAAAACATCTCTAAAGAGGTTGTTGCCTCTGCAGGAGAAACTTACACACACACTACAGAAAATTTCACAATGAGCTGGACGTTAGGTGAAACTGTAATTGGAACATTAACCTCAGGTGACGGTTCGATTACTATCTCACAAGGTTTTCATAGTGGTGGTCCTTTAAGCGGAATCGGAATTGATGAATATATGCATAATGAAGGAATGCTATTCCTCTATCCCAACCCGGTTGATAAAACCCTGTTTATGTATGTCAGCAGAATCGGCAAAGCTGAATTTTCTTACAAAATATTCAACTCACAAGGACAAGTAATTGCGATTGACAAAGTTTCTAAGATCGATGAACTTATTGAAATAGATGTATCAGGAAATAAACCAGGCATTTATTTCCTGATTTCTGAATTTAAAAACGGAGAGAGAAATAGTTATAAATTTATAAAAAACTAGTTCCAGTATTTTATTTTTAAACAAAAAATATTTAGTAACATGAAAAAACAACTTATAACATTGTTAGTGGTTTTAGTGACTACTATTGTTGCATTTCCCCAACCCACCACATTCAATTATCAGGCAGTGGTGCGAGATATCGATGGCAACCTTATCGCGAACCAGGATATTCAGTTCCGTGTTGAAATTTTAGATAATGAGCAAAACATTCAATACGCAGAAATCCACAGTATCCAAACCAATGAATTTGGACAGGTAAATGTTGAAGTAGGCGGTGGCACACCGCAAGAAGGAGACTTCTCTGTAATTCCCTGGGGCACCGTTAAGCTATATCTGCGAACAGCCATATCTTTAGATCAGGGCGCCAGTTACATCGAAATGGGACAAGCTCCCTTACTCGCTGTACCCTATGCATTATACTCCGCATCTGGAGAACCTGGAACAGGTATTGAATCAGTCTCCGATAATGGCGACGGCACACTCACTTTTCATTTTACCGATGGTTCAACTTACATTACACCAAATCTTGCCGGCCCTACCCTCGAGGACCAGCCTGGCAACCTCATCTACCATGACTCTGCAGGGTGGGTGGGCACCGATGCCATAAAAATTGCAGGCAGCAATGTGGCCATTGGTACAAACCCGGCCATCTCCCGGCTACTCGTACATGGCGATGTTAACGCTAATATCGACGATCCCATTTTTGAAGTAAAAAACAAAGACGGCAATGTAGTATTTGCCGTTTACCAAAATGGTGTAGAAGTAAACGTAGATGAATCTACGCAAAACAAAGCCCTTAAAGGAGGATTCGCTGTAGGTGGACTTACCGGAGGTAAAGACAGCATTGTACAGTACTTTAGAGTAACGCCCGACAGTGTGCGTGTATATCTGAAAGATGACACCACCAAAGCTCAAAAAGGCGGTTTTGCCGTTGGTGGGCTCACATCAGGAAAAGGCGCTTTGGAATACCTTAGAGTAACACGCGACAGCACCCGCGTTTATGTCGACAACGCAACAAAAGCTCAAAAAGGAGGCTTCGCTGTAGGTGGACTTACCTCAGGTAAAAGCACTGATTATTACATGAACATTACAGAAGACAACTATTTCATAGGTCATCAAAGTGGTGGTCAATTGAATACCGGTACGTATAATTCCACATTAGGGTACCAATCAGGCTATTCTGTTTACAATGGAAACAGTAATTCATTTATTGGTTACCAGAGCGGTTATTCCACAACCAATGGTGAAGGCAATTTATTCCTTGGTTATCAATCAGGTTTTAATAATGTAGAGGGATACTACAACTCATTTTTAGGATATCAGTCCGGATATAGCAACACAGTTGGCAGTGCCAATAGTTTCCTGGCCAGTTACAGTGGATATAGCAATACAACCGGAAACCTAAACACTTTTGTAGGATACGAATCAGGTTTTTCCAATACCCTGGGTACAGCCAACACTTTTATCGGAAGTTACGTAGGACAAAATAACACAGAAGGCAATTACAATGTTTACATAGGTGAACGAGCAGGTTATATGGGTACAAATCCCGACCTGAATGTTTTTATTGGTTACAGAAGTGGATATGAAGTCAGCTCAGGATCAGCCAATGTAGCTATCGGATACCGAAGTGGGTATAGTTTAAATAATGGGAACGATAATGTATTTCTGGGAACTAATTCCGGATACAATATTGAAGACGGATATAGAAACATTTGCCTGGGTTCAAACTCAGGATATGCCCTTTCTAACGGCGATAATAACGTCTTCATTGGCGACAGTACTGGCTATTCAGGTGGTTCTGTAGATGAAAGTGTTTTTATGGGTTCAGCAGCAGGTAAAAATGCCCTAAACAGCACCGAAAATGTTTTCATTGGATACCAGTGTGGATATCATACCACAAACAGCAACTTCAATGTTTATATTGGAAACAGAGCTGGAAGAGATAACAATGGTGGAAACAATGTATTTATTGGAAGAGGCACTGGCAGGTATGTAACAGCAGGAACAAACAATGTTTATATGGGTATTGGTGCCGGTGGCGACAATGCCGACGGAGACAATAACACCTACATTGGAACCCTGGCCGGAGGTAATGGAGTATCTGGAAGTAAAAACGTATATATTGGCAATTTTACCGGAGGTGGTGCCGTAGGCGACAGTAATGTGTTTATTGGCAATTTTGCAGGCTATTCAGAAAGTGGGTCGCAAAAACTATATATTGATAATACAAGTACATCGAGCCCGCTCATAAAAGGAGATTTTAACAGCAACTGCCTTCAGGTGAATGGGAATTTCTATTATACAGGTTCATTTGGCGCTTGTTCAGATGCCAGATACAAAAAAAATATCCAACCCATTTCCAATGCTTTAAGCTACATCATGAAGCTACAGGGAATTAACTATTATTGGAGGCAAAATGAATTTCCAGATGTACCATTTAGCAACCGTAAACAAATAGGTTTAATTGCTCAGGATGTAGAAAAACTCATACCTGAACTGGTTTCGGAAAACAACGACGGGTATAAAACCATTGATTATGCAAAGCTTACACCTCTATTAATAGAGTCGATAAAGAGCCAGCAAGAATCAATTGAAAAACAAAAACTTCTGATTAATGAACTCGTAAAAAGAATAGAAAAGCTTGAAAATAATTAATAATCCACCCGGCTCACAGTTTTGTTTTTCAGCAAATAAAGGACTAAATTGCAGGAAAAACAGGTGGCGGGAAACCCTAATAAACAACAAACTATGAAAACATTATTTTTAACAATAATCGCCGTTGCTGTAATGGAGTTTGCAGCAGCACAAACAATATCTAAAGATGTTGTTGCAACTGCCGGTGACACTTATACCAATACCAGTGAAAACATTGTGTTAAGCTGGACAATTGGACAAACTGTAACCGGTACCTTTTATTCTGGCGATGGCACTTTCTCCATAAGCCAGGGATTTCATACAGGCATGCCCCTGAGCGGCATTGGCATTGAGGAGTACTACTCCAATAGCCCTGTGCAAAACATTTATCCGAACCCAACGCATGGAAATGCATATCTTGAAATGACAAACAGCCAGGAAGGCCCCATAATTTTCAAAATCTATAATGCACAGGGAAAGCTGGTAAGTACACAGCAAGAAATCATTGAAAATGAAAAAATAGAAATCCAGTTGCAATCATTAAAACCCGGAATATACTTTATTTCTTCACTTTTTGAAGATGGAAATAAAAAAAGTCAGAAAATTATAAAACAGTAAAAACATGAAAAAACAGCTTATCTTTTTATCCATGCTGATGCTTGGGGTTATAAATTTATGTGCCCAACCAGACACCTTTAATTACCAGGCGGTTGTCAGAGATACCGATGGCAACCTTTTAACAACCGAAACCATACAGCTTCGATTGTCTATTCAAGATGATGGATCGAGCAACCATTATACTGAATTGCATGAAACAACCACAAATGAATTCGGACAAATTGCAATAGAAGTTGGTGGCGGAACATTAATTTCAGGCGACTTTAGCACCATTCCATGGGGAGATACCCGATTATGGCTAACCTCCGAAGTTTCACTCGATAGCGGAACGAGCTTCTCTCAATTGGGACAAGCTCCGTTATTAGCTGTGCCTTATGCGCTTTATGCAGCGTCAGGCGAACCAGGTCCGGAAGGTAATGGTATTCAAAATGTAATAGATAACGGAGATGGTACACTGACCTTTGAATTTACAGATGGCACCAGCTATACAACTCCGAACCTTGCCGGGCCTACACTGGATGCACAGCCAGGTAATTTAATCTACCACGATTCCACGGGTTGGGTAGGTACCGATGCCATTAAAATTGCCGGACAAAACGTTGGAATTGGAACAAACCCTGCAATTTCGCGATTGCTGGTACATGGCGATACAGCAGCAAGTGCCGACGATCCTATTTTTGAAGTAAAAAATAAAGATGGCAATGTAGTTTTTGCAGTGTACCAAAACGGTGTGGAAGTAAACGTGGATGAATCGACTAAGGAAAAAGGGCTGAAGGGCGGTTTTGCTGTGGGTGGCCTCACCGGAGGAAAAGACAGTGTGGTGCAGTACTTCAGGGTAACACCCGACAGTGTGCGTGTATACCTTCGAGAAGATACTACCAGGGCTCAAAAAGGTGGATTTGCTGTGGGTGGCCTCACAGGAGGAAAAGGGGTTGCTGAATATTTGAGAGTAACACCAGATAGCACCAGAGTCTATGTCAACAACTCTGCCAAAGGCCAAAAGGGTGGCTTTGCAGTAGGTGGGCTTACAGGTGGCAAAAACACAGGCATTCGCGATGAATACATCCGAATATCACCTGACAGTGTGCGTATTTATATTGATGAATCGAGTGGCAAGGCGCAAAAAGGAGGTTTTGCAGTTGGAGGACTGACAGGTGGAAAGCAACAACTCCCTCAATTTTTTAATGTGGAATTCGATACCACACAAACAATAAACCCCAGTGAACCCAGAATTTTGTGGTATCCCGGCAAGAATGCATTTATGGCCGGACAGGTACTCATTGAAGATGTCGATAGCGTTGGAAAAAACTCCCTTTCGAATGGCTTTGAGAACAAAGCCATTGGAAATGGTTCTATTGCAATGGGGTACCGATCAATAAGCCGCGGAATATTATCTTCTTCCATCGGCTATAATTCAGTGGCCAATGATACGCTTTCTTTTGCATTTGGAAATCATTCATTTGCAAATGCCCCCAGCTCCTACGCCTTTGGCTCCTATTCCAGAGCATTGGGATATGGTAGTTTTGCCCTGGGATTTTACGAAGAGGGCCTTGCTGCGTTCATTGAAAAACCAACAACAGCATCAGGGCCATTCTCATTTGCCATAGGATTTGGTTCCACAGCTGCCGATACTGCTGCCGTTGCAATGGGTGTTAAAGCAGAAGCTCTGCAGCCATTCTCAACAGCAATTGGTTTTGTATCGCAAGCGCAGGGCAGACAAAGTCAGGCCATTGGAGCTTTTTCTAAAACTACTGGGGACAATGCCACTTCCATAGGAAATTATGCTGAAGCCCAGGCAGTAAATGCTTTTGCATTTGGAAACAATGCCATTGCAGGTAACGACTTTGCTATGGCGGTCGGAAATACCGTTACATCGGCAGGTGAATTCAGCTATAGTTTTGGAAATAATATTACAAACTCCGGGAAAGAATCTTTTGGGCTTGGTAACAACATAATAATCACTGAGCTTGCTATGAATTCATTCGCTATTGGAAATAACATTGGTGTCAATTCACCCGGGTCATTTGTATTTGGTGACGGAACAGCATTGAGCCAAAACATGGCCAAACCAGAAAATAGTTTTACCGTGAGGTCTTCCGGTGGAGTTTATTTTTACACATCAAGCAACCTTGAATCAGGTGTAGAAATTACGAATGGCGGAAGCTCGTGGAATAACATATTTAAAAACAATCGTTTAAAACATGGTAAAGCTAAAGGAAGTGAGATTTACAAAAAACTGCAGCAGCTTGCGGTTGAGGAATGGAGTTATAAACAACAAGATGGCTCAATTAAACACATTGGCATTGACCCTGCCCTGTTTTATGAAACATTTGGTTTTGGCGCAGGTAAAACAAAAATGACCTGGATTGATCCGGTTGGAATTAACACAATTGCCATACAGGAACAACATAAGATTATAACAGAGCAACAAATTACAATTGAAAACCAGGCAAAAAAGATTAAGCAGCTTGAGCAGGAAATCGAGCAAATAAAAGAGCTAATTCAGAAATAGTAATTTAGTTGTAATTGCAGAATTGTTAGAGGTGAAACTTTCTGAGTTTCATCTCTAATACTTCCTGGGTAATTGGTTTATCCAAAAAATCATCGCAACCCTTTTCAATTGACTCAGAACGGTACTGGTTTCCAGTATAAGCAGTTTGCACAAAAATTATAGTGTCAGGGGAATTAAACTTAATCTCTTTAGCCAAATCAAGGCCATTGACATCGGGCAACCTCACATCCATTAAAACAAGATCTATATTATGCTCACTTACTAATGCTCTGGCTTTTGTGCCATTTTCTGCTTCATAAATTTCATATTGCATTTCGGCACCACTCAGCAGCTCAAAAAGCTGACTTAAATAAAGTCTGCTTGCCATATCATCTTCCACAATCAATATAGTCTTGCTATGCGCTTTATCTTCCATAATAACCTTTGATTTCTTAGTTTCTGTTTCTGCTTTTGGTACGTTTAAAACAATTTCAATTTTTGCTCCTTTTACCCTGTTTTTATCAACTATAATTTCACCGCCCATGGCATCTATAAGCCCCTTTGCGACTGAAAGTCCCAATCCGGCTCCACCATATATTCGATCGCGTTTTACATCGCCCTGCACAAATGGAATGAAAATATCATTTTCCTTACCTTTTGGGATACCAATGCCGGTATCTTCAACAAACACCAACAATTGCTGGTCTTTAAGTTGATACCCAAACCAAATAGTTCCCTTATTGGTAAATTTCACAGAATTGTTTAAAACTGCTTTTATAGCAAATCTAAGTTTGAACCAATCGATCAACTGCTCTTCATTATCCTCATCCTGAGGCAAAACCAACTTCAAAATTATTTCTTTATTGCGAACAGCATAACCAAACTCCTCATATAAATCTTCAAAAAAAGTTTGTAAACAAACTGGTTGTTTTTTAATACTGATCTGTCCGGTTTTTATTTTAGCAATTTCTACAGTATTCATAATAATTTCGAGCAGCTTGTCTGATGATTCTCTTATCAACCGCAAATATTGGCTATGTTTTGCAGAATTTGGCTCCACATGTTCAATCAACTGCGCAAACCCGCTAATACCGTTTAACGGTGTTCTAACCTCATGTGACAAATTTGCTAAAAACGCTGACTTCAGGCGATCGCTCGATTCGGCAAGCTCTTTAGCTTCCTGTAAGAGCTTATTGTTTTTTTGATAATCAGTTACCAGTTTTTCATATTGTAAGTTTCGCTCTTTGAGGTTAAATTCTGTATTTTTTCTATCTGTTATTTCCCTGTTATTCACGTAGCTTTTTATAGCCTCTGGATCTGAAAAATCGTGATGCACTACATCTTCAATCCAAACATAAGTATGGTCAGATTTCATAACACGGTATTCATACTTTACAATGCTCCTCTGATTTGAAATACTGGCTTTCAAAATGCTTAATATCCGTTTTTTATCATCAGGGTGAATGCGAGCTTCTAATTCTTCAAGAGATAAGCCCACAATATCGTCCTCATGGTAGCCCAAAATTTTGTAGTAAGAAGGCGATGCATAATGCACCACATCATTGATGAACAATGCAACACCATCATGAGTATTTTCAGCGAGCAACCTGTACCTTTCTTCACTTTTTCTGAGTTTTTCCTCAGCATCAACGCGGTCAGAAATGTCAATTATGGTAGAATAAAGCAGTTTTTTGTTGCCAAATAAAATGGGAGTTGAAAACACCTCTACATCTCGTATTTCTCCATTTTTCAGTCTGTGTTTAAATTGAAAAACATTCTGTTTCTGCTTTACAGTAAGGTCCATTTTCCCCAACACCTTCTCCTCTCCCAACGTATTGATGTCAAAAATGAATTTATTTATAAACTCGTGATAACTATAGCCATAAAATTTCAGTGCGGCAGCATTGGTATCTTTAATCATACTCGTATCTGGGTCGATAAGTAATTTTACAGACCTATCATTATAAAATAAATCACGAAAACGCCGGGCACTCTCTCCCAGCTGGTTTTGTATTTGTTTTCGGATCGTAATGTCGCGGTAAATTAAATATGCAGCTATAATTTCGCCATCTCCACTTACAGGAGTTCCTATAATGGACACATCGATTAATCGGCCACTTTTAGTTTTTCGTATTGTTTCAAGGCTCATTTCTACACCTTGTAAAACTCTCCCGGTTAAAAACTCAGCCTCTTTGACAAACTGCACAGTAGCAATATATTT
>NZ_DATFKB010000107.1:0-8242 GCF_035268865.1 Salinivirga sp.
CAGCTTCCGTCTCTATTTCTCATTCCATTTCCATAGCCATTTCCGTAACCTTTCCTTCCGCCTCTGTGGTAACCATCACCTTTTCTGCCGTGGCCTTTGCCAAACCCGCGTTGACCAAAACGATGTCCCCGCCTGTCGAACCAGGCTTTTTGGTCATCATTAAGTAATTCGCGTACTTCCATCCTGTGTTGATTGGCTGTTTTTTGCACTTCAATTCTGATTTTACCCATTGCTTCAATCTTTTTGTCAATGGCATCAACATCAGGATTGTCACTTACCTGTAGTTTTTGCATCTCGGCGCGCAAAACCATTAGATCTGCCCGATAGTTTTCCATTTCTTTCCAGTGAGCAGTTCTCAGGTCTTCAATATTATTTTCCTGCGCTTCAGTCAAATCAGGTATTGCGCACTCTTTATTAAATCCACGAGTGTTGTCGCTGTTGAACCTTTGACCTCTTTGAGCATTTAGAAGGGTTAAGCCTGCTATCAGCATTAACCCGGTTAATAATGTTAGTTTTTTCATAGTATTCAATTTTTAAGTTTGTTTGCTCTTTTGATGGCTATATCATCCGAAGGTTTAAAATGCCTGCATTTTTTTCTGAAACTTTTATAACTTCGTGAACTCAAGACCTTATGTTAAAGGATTAATACCAGGCTTTTCATGGCTTTAAAAAAAATAGGCATCTTTTTTATTATTGCAGTTTTTTGTGCACCAGCGGAATTGCTAAGTCAACCATTCAGTAGCTACAAAGACGTTGTCAATTATAAACATTTATTAGACAGCTCCTTATCCAGCCCCCCATGGAAACGTACATTGATAAAAGATTTTGAAAAAGACAATGTCCAACCACTATTTTTAAAACGTATACTACATGATGCACTTTTGAAACATCATACATCGCTTTATGATTTTGAGGTGAACCCAGATATTTTGTTTGCTGCTGCATCTGAAAATCAAAACAACACAAATTATTTTGTCTCCGGAGGAGGAGCCAATATTAGGTATCAGCACAAGCAAAGCTTTATTTTTAGGGGTCGGGTAGTAGGTTTCAGACAAACTGGATTAATAACAGACTCGGTACGCACTACTAATAATTTGTTGCAAGATGTGCTTTATAGTCAGGCTACCCCTGATGGATATAAAGCTTTGGATTTAAGAATAAACGCGGTTTACAGACCCTCTCAGTTTTTTAGAATTAACTTTGGTGTTGATAACCAATTTGCCGGCGATGGTTACCATTCTGTAATACAGGGCGACCAATCGCCACCCCACCCGTTTGGGCGACTATCCACATCATTCTGGAAAATAGATTATACCGTAGGATACCATTTTTTAAAGGATGTTGCATGGCCAGACCTGTCGGAAACTTACCGGAAATACATGACAACTCACCAGCTGAATTTCAGGCTGCATCCAAAATTCCATGTTTATGCCTGGGAAGCAGTTGTTTGGCAGCAAGAAGATACGCTGACTCAGCGAGGTTATGATTTGAGCTATTTAAATCCGGTAATTTTTTTCAGACCTGTGGAGTTTCAGTTGGGTGCCCCATCACCAGATAATGTACTACTTGGACTTGGATTTAGGTGGCAACCATTTAAATGGATGAGGATATACGGGCAGGTTATGTTTGATGAATTTTATCTTGAGGAAATATCGGCGAGGGACGGTTGGTGGGCCAACAAGTATGCCCTGCAACTTGGAGCAAATGCTGCTTTTTATCCAGGGGCACATTACCTGCACTTGCGGACCGAGTTTAATATGGCCCGGCCATT
The DNA here is from genome assembly GCF_035268865.1 of Salinivirga sp. Classification (GTDB taxonomy): domain Bacteria; phylum Bacteroidota; class Bacteroidia; order Bacteroidales; family Salinivirgaceae; genus Salinivirga. The sequence continues at coordinate 1,772 of NZ_DATFKB010000107.1, forward strand.
TACCTATTCACATATTGGTTCAATGCAAAATTACGGCAGCCGTTTCACACCAATGGCCCATCCACTGGGCGCCAACTTTGGGGAAATTTTAACCACCCTGAGATGGCAGTGGAAACGCCTGGGTGCAATGGCCCGGATTGCTTATGCTCAGGTAGGACAGGACACTTACATAAATTACGGACAGAATATTTATCGTTCATATACTACCAGGGACACAGAATATGGGCATAAATGGTTGCAGGGAAACCTAAAAAGCGGGGTGTCGGCTGATTTTCGATTTATGTACACAATTAATCCTAAGATGGGCCTTAAATTAGCGCTTGGAGCTCGTAAAATGACATACTATGAACTTGACAGGGATGATCTGTCAGAAATATATTTACGCCTGAGCACATTTTTGCCAACCGGAATGAAACAACTTTACCGGACAAAATAAAAACGACCCAAAACCAAAAGGTAATGGGCCGTTCCTTGAATTTAAACTGGTACTACTTAATATTCAATTTCTTTTTTATGTCTTTAGGAAGCGCATCTTTGTGCACCACAATACTCATGGTTTTATAACGAATAAATGCTTTTGAGGCATAAAAATAGCCTTTATATTTATTATCGGTATTCCATGAGTTTTTTACTTTGTAATATTCTTTACCGTTTTGGTCTTTTGCAATGCCAATGATATGCATGCCGTGGTCATCGGTGGTTTTGTATTTATCGAATCCAGTCTGGCGCATCTCCTGCGTAATGGTTTTTTCAGGTACAGGTTCGTCAAAGCTGAACATGCGGTCCTGACGCTCATCATCGGTCATTTCTTCCCATTTTTCCTTTTCCGATCCTGCAAGCTCTTCCACATCTGTTTCAGGAACAATGGCTACACCATTACGCCATGAGAATCCTTTCTCGCTCACATCCGAAGCCCATCCAATAGAGAAACCATTATCAATGGCATTATCCATGATTGCTTCCAATTCGTCCAGTTTAACATTATTGAATGCTTTCCATGACCAATTGTCTGGCACTTCCAGAATGAACTTTTCATAAAATGGGTGGTGTGTATATGAAGTTAAATATACGTAGTCCTCTGGATTTAGGTCAACAAATTTTTCTGTAAACTCTTTTGGGCTATAAAATTTTCCTTCATATTCAATTTTTTCGCTTTTTTCACCCAGGTAAGCATCCAAAATACCGTTAAACCCGTTGTGCCAGGCTGTAGTAAGTTTTCGGTTTTTATTTTCAATCACAGCTTCTACATATTCGCCTAAAACATTATCTAATTCTCCATGCACATGGTTGTTTTCTCCATAGTTTAGTCCAGGATAAGCATTTTCTGGCACCAGACCATATTTAACCATTATGTCAACAGGGTCATTCAGGGCTCCACCACCGCCAAAATTGAAGTGTCCGTGCATACGTACATGGCGTTTGGCTTTTTCTGAATATACGTGTCGCACTACCCACATTTCTGATAAATCGAGCACTGGGCCACCTTTACGAATCACTTCAGATTCAAGAAACGATAGTGTCGAAAAGCTCCAGCATGTACCGCTTCTGTATTGGTCTTTTACGGGAGAAGCTTTAACTTCTTTTATGGTTTCAAATCTGTAACCATCTTTTTTTTCTTCCTGTCCTGTTAAAGCCCCAGCAATAAGCAAGGCAATTATTAACAACGATAAGTTTTTCATAAATAGAACTTTAAGTAAATTATGTCGAAATGTAAAAAAAATATAAATATTTCGAGTATTTTCTTCTTACATAATGACGCCATTTTGCCTATAAGTCTTAATCTTAGGCTCTTATGTCATAACAGATTTTGAGGTTGTTGTATAAAACTGTATTATAAAGGGACAGGGGTGTGCGTTTATGAACAGTAATATTTTACCATTGCAAGCATCAAATACTTTTATTAGTTTTAACAGAAAATTAACGAATATGTCTCGTATTGCAACTTTACTGTTTATATTCATGTTGTCTTTATTTGCTGGCAATGTATACGGACAATATTCAAAAGACGGATACAGATTCGAGCACAAAATTAAAGCACCACGAGTGAGGCGGCCCATTGCACATGAATTGATGCTTGATCCACAAGGAAAATATCTCATTGTAACTTATAGTAGCCACCCAACAGTTGTGGTGCTATATGACACAAATAACTGGTTGGAAAAAGCCACATATCAAATTCCCAAATGGTTTGACCTCAGTAATAGCTTTATGGGTCCGAAAGGAAAATTTTTGTATCTTGATTTCGAACGTTATTCATCCAAGTATCGCCGAATTAACCTCCAAACAAACGAAATAGATACACTGGAGTGCTACGCAACACCCAGGGGTTGCATGCCTAAAGAGGGAGGAGTCCCTCAGAAAGAGGTTTACACCGACGATAAAACTTATTATATAACCATCAATAAGCGCAATCGTCGCGATATACTTGTGTTCAGAAAAGAGGATTAATAATAACAACCTAAATAGTGTATTATGAAGTACTTACTCGTGTTTTTAGTGCTGCTAACCAGTATTAGTGTTAAAGCAGACGAAATTCGAAAAGCCATTGAATCAAATGATTTTGAACAACTCTACAAAGATTACCACAAAGTGCTGGTATTTGATTCTATCTCAGCCGATGTAAAGGAGTCGGGCCTGAGTTATGTAACCCGCAAGCAATTGTTTTATGCTATGGATGACCACGGTGCAGGAGATCTGCATAAAGTCACCTATAACTACGATCCGCTTTCGGCATGGGTTGAAATAAAAACAGCCATCATTTACCGAAAAGACGGCACCAAAGAGGTGCTGGATTCAACCCATTTTTACGATTATCCCCAACCAGCAAGAATGATATATTGGGGAGCTCGTCAAAAAATGGTAGAAGCCGGTAAGCTAAATGCCGGAGATGCCCTTTATGTGGAGCTTTTCAGAAAAGGTTTTACCTATGCATTGCTGCATGCAGACGGAGATGATGACAGGTATATTCCACCAATGCGCGGACATTATTACGATATCGTTCGCTTTTTTGAGTCCTTTCCTGTTCATCGAAAAGTATTTAAAACAGCCATACCAAAGTCCAAAGAAGTCCAATACCGCACGTTTAATGCTGACTTTGAGGTGAAAACTGAGCAAAATGAAAAGCAGGTTTTTGCATTTCAACTTGAACAAAGTATGCCTGTTAAACGTGAACCTAATATGGTTGGTATGGATAACGTTGGTCCTAAGGTGCTTATAACTACAAGCCCAGACTGGGAAGCCAAATCTACCTGGTTTTATGGTGTAAATGAAGATTATGGTAGTTTTGAAAGCACACCTGAAATTGATGCCAAGGTTGATGAAATTCTGGAGGGTGCAACTTCAGAATCGGACAGTATTAAACGCCTTACCCATTGGGTAGCCGATGAAATACGCTATTCAGGAATTTCCATGGGTGAGGGAGAAGGCTACACTTTACATACCGGCGACATGACTTTTACCGATCGTTGTGGTGTATGTAAAGATAAAGCTGGTATGCTGATTACCATGTTGCGGGCAGCAGGCTTTGAATCTTATGCGGCAATGACCATGGCAGGTTCAAGAATCGAGGATATTCCTGCAGATCAGTTCAATCACTCAATAACAGTAGTGAAAAGGCGCAATGGCGAATATCAGCTTTTAGACCCGACATGGGTGCCATTCGTAAGAGAATTGTGGTCGAGCCGCGAACAGCAGCAAAACTATTTAATGGGCTTACCCGAAGGAGCCGATTTGATGATTACAGATGTTTCAGATCCGGAAAATCATTATCTGAAAATTACAAATAAAGCTAGCATTGATGAAAAGGGAAATCTGAAAGGCACCATTAAGATAGTTGCAGAGGGGCAGTCTGATGCTGCAGTCAGAAGTATTTTTACACGGCATTATAAATCACAGTGGGATGCATTATTAAATGCCGAATTACAAAGAATTTTCCCCCAGGCTGAAATATCAGGCATAACCAAAACAGATCCATACGGCTATAGAGAAAAGCCGGTGTCACTTGTTTATGAGTATACCATTCCGGACTTTGCATTAGTAGATGATGATAAATTTGTGTTTAATTCCCTTTCAAATCAAGGGTTTATGCGGCACAACAGATTTGGTAAACGGTTGAATGCTGGTTTAGAAGAACGTAAGCATGATTACCGGATAGGATGTTCTCAGAAAGTAGAAATTGAAGAAGTATTTGAGCTGCCAGCTAAAATTAAAAATGTGACAGGGCCCGATTCCCAAAAACATGATGCTGGCGTTGCAAGCATGCAGGCATCATGGGATGATTCTAAAAACAGAGCCGTGTTTGAAATGCATACAAGCTTTAATCAAAGGGTATTTGAAAAAGAAACATGGCCCGAAATGAAAAAAGTACTTCACCACATTAAGACTTTTGAAAATAAACCTGTTGTAATTGAAACGAAATAGAAAGGAGTAAATATGAAACTTTTAACGGTTATAATATCATTGCTTATAGGAACGGCTCTATTAGGTCAGGAAAGCGATGCCACGTATTTAAAACTTCATAAGACCTATACCCTTAAAAAGGATGGTTCTTATAAACTTACATATCAGCATAAGCTGAAATATCACACTTATCTCTCCTTTCACCGGAAATATGGTGAAACCTTTGTAGTGTATGATCCCGATTACCAAAAAGTTAATGTCTTAAAGAGCCAAACAACTATGGCCGACGGCAAAGTTGTAAATGCGCCTGAAAATGCCTTTAACGAGGTTTTACCCCGCTATGCTCTTGGTTCAGGAGCATATAATAAATTACGGGAATTAGTTATTACGCATACAGGCCTCGAACAGGGAGCTGTTGTTGACCTTAAATATGAAGTTTTATCAGAAAAGGCGCCCCTTGACCTTTTTGCTGGTTCAGAACCATTGCGTTACTCATCACCTGTAAAGGAGCTCAAGTTGACATTCAAAGTGCCCAAAAGCCGTAATTTAGTTTTCGCCGGAGAGCAGGGAGAAAAAGTATATAATGAAACCGAAGATTATAAGGTCTATACGTTCACCTATAATAATTTGCCTGCTTACCCGAAAGCTTCATTATCTTCAAGAGGAAAACCTCATGTGTTAATTTTTAATGAAGGAAAAAGTTTTGCCGACCAGTTAATGGCAATAGTTAAAGGGGAAGCCCTTCCTGCTGACTATGCTGCAGACTTCTCTCCTGCTATGGAGGAGAATATGGATGAAATCCTGAAAATTCACCGCGATATCGTGAAAGATATGAAAACCATCCATGTACCAATGAAATTTCAGGAGTTCCCTGTGCAGGATTTCCATGCCACAGAACTCACAAACAGCGGAACACCATTGGAAAAAGCACTTTTACTGAAACAATTGTATATCGGAGAAAAAATTCCTGCACGTGTTGTTTTTTCAGTTCCTGTGGAGCAATTCGATACCCAGGTATCCAACATAGAGAACATTACAGATGTGCTTGTGATGGTACCCACAGCTGAGGGCGATCCTTTATTACTTTCACCTTACCGAATTCCAGCAGCTAATCCATTATATACAAATTACGACAAAGCGCTGGTTGCTGTAAGTGGAGATGGTAAATTAATGAGATTGAATCCGACTAAAACCAATTATGCTGAAATTAATTTTACACTGGGCATAGGAGAAGACTTCAGCGAAGCTCAATATAAAGGTAAGCTTACAGGCGCACTTGCCGGATGGCCGGGAGCAAATTTTGAAGCAAAGCAATTGTTTACCAACTATATCAAAGAGGTTGAAAATGATTTAATAATTGAAGGGCCAGCCTTAGTTACCATGCAGGGAAGGATGATGACAGAACATTACCAGGTGGAAGAGTATTTGCAGTTATTCTTGCCTATGCTAAAAAACGGAGCCAATGCATTTATTCAGGAATACCTTGCCATCGAAGGGAATTATGCTATTGATTTTGGATATCCATTGCACGAGGTGTACCGATACACTTTACAGATAGAGGATGATCAGGAGATTGTAAGGACTCCTGAGGACATCAATATTAGTAATGATTATTTTGATGTCACCTATAAAACTCAGGCCATTGAGAGCGGGATTGAAATTATACTCGATCTGAACATTAAAGCAGCAGTTGTACCGGCAAAAGAATATAAAACACTGAGAAAAGCCTTTGTGCAACTAAAAAAAGAGCGATCAAGAAAAGTAACAATAAAAACAAAATAGTTTTTTGTTAACGAATTGTTATAAGCGACTTTGCTGCAGTTAGTAAGGTCGCTTTTTTTTGTTCTATTTCAGGAAAGCAGTAATTTTATACAATTAAAAACTAAATTACTGCATTATGAAAAAAAATTTGAAAATTATTATTTTGTTTGCAATGGCCTATCTTTTTATAGGCTGCCAACCACAAACCTTAATTGTTGGAAGGAGTACCATGAACCCGGTCTTTTTTGATCAATTAGATCTGAAGAGAGAGCATTATGAAATACTAAAGACTGTAACGGCGCAGGCAAAAGT
>NZ_DATFKB010000108.1:0-9677 GCF_035268865.1 Salinivirga sp.
AAACGATGCAACTATATTTCGGCGATTTTCAATAGTTGGTCCTCCCTGATGCCTTTGGGTGTGTCCTTTACTGTGCAGGCTTCTACACTCACATCGTGCTGCAATACAATGGTCCAGTTATTTTCCAGGGCTTCTTGCAGAATGCGCTCTTTTTCGGCAATGGTGTCCAGTGGTAGAATGTCATAAGACGCTACGTAAACCAGTGGAATGTTGGCCATTACGGGAATCAGATCGCCGGCGAAAAAGACCTTTTTGCCGCCTTTATCGATCAGGGGCAGCATTAAACCTTTGGTGTGCCCATTGAAAAGCCTTACCTCAATACCTGGTATGATTTCGCCTTCCTGTTTCACGAGGTTAACTTTATTGGTTTCCTGCATGGGACGGATATTTTCTTGCGGAAATGCAGGCGCTTCCCTGATGTTTGGATTTGTTGCCCAGTCCCATTGCATTTGGCTTACCCATATTTGTGCATTGGGGAAGGCTGCTACAATCTCACCATCGCTGTTTTTGTTTAATACACCACCACAGTGGTCCCAGTGCAGGTGTGTGAGTATAATGTCTGTGATATCTTCGGGCTTAAAGCCCTGCGCGTTTAGCGATTTCTCAAGTGTATCATCGCCATGCAAATAATGGAAGGCCAGGAATTTTTCATCTTGTTTGTTTCCAATGCCGGTGTCTACCAGTACCTTGCGGTCGCCGGTATCAATCAGCATGGCCCTGTCTGCAATGCTGCACAGGTTATGCTCATCGGCTTCATATTTTTTTTGCCACAGTTGTTTGGGTACGACTCCGAACATGGTACCGCCATCAGCTTTAAATTTTCCTGTTTCGATGTTAAATATTTGCATATTTATTGGTTTAATTCGTTATTCTTGTATTGTAAATCGGTATTAAACTTGATTCTTAAAATTGCATGCTTGTATTTGGCAAAATTAGAAAATCAGTTATTAATGAAAAGGATAATCAAAGCAAATAGTTTATTCTTTTTCGTATATCTTTTGGGTATGCTGCATAGTCAGGTAACCTGCGCCCAGGCAGATACGGCCAGCTATGGTTATTATGTATTGCCCATGGTTATTGAAGGAAAAGATACCATAGCCCTTGTTGATTTACGTACCATAACCATTTATCCGACACGTGATCTTTCGCGCAGAACCCCTATGAATCTTAAATATATCAGGTTAGCTAAAAAAGTTCGCCGTGTTTATCCTTATGCCCGACTGGCTGTTGATATACTTCAAAGTATTTATGATACACTGCCTGATTTAGATACGGAGCGCCAGCAGCGAAGGTTTTTGCGTGCTTATGATAAAGCCTTGCGCGACCGCTATATGGATGAACTGAAAAAATTAAAAGTTTCTGAAGGTCGGATCTTGCTAAAATTGATTGACCGTGAAACCGGCTATACTTCTTATAACCTGGTGAGAGCACTCAGGGGTAAATTGTCGGCCATGTTTTGGCAGTCTCTGGCAAGGATTTTTGGTGAGAACCTTAAAACCGAATATAATCCAAGGGGAGAGGACCGGCTTATTGAAGAAATTGTTGTAAAAATAGAAAGCGGCCGATTAGAGCCGCTTCCACTGCCTAAGAAAAAAGATTAGGCTACTTTTAATCTTTGTGCATCAATATCTGAAAGCTTATTTCTTGCGTATTTCAGGGTAATGCGCACCTTATCTTTTTGTTTTGAGGGTGCATCATACATGGCATCTACCATGATGTGCTCACAGATGGATCTCAGTCCCCTGGCCCCAAGTTTAAATTCAATTGCTTTATCCACCACGAAATCTAATACTGTGCTGTCAAAAGATAACTCGATACCATCCATTTTAAAGAGTTTTTTGTATTGCTTTATAATGGAGTTTTTAGGTTCAACAAGTATTTTCTTCAGTGCATCCCGGTCAAGCGGATCAAGGTAGGTCAATACCGGTAAACGACCAATAATTTCGGGTATCAGGCCAAAGCTTTTGAGGTCTTGTGGTGCAATGTACTGCAAGAGATTTTCGCGATCGATGTGACTTGTTTCTTTAGCAGCAGCATACCCTACCACTGTGGTGTTGAGCCTGTTGGCAATTTTGCGGTCAATTCCGTCAAAAGCGCCCCCACACATAAAAAGTATGTTTTTTGTGTTGACTGCAATCATTTTTTGATCGGGGTGCTTACGTCCACCCTGGGGCGGTACATTTATTACCGAGCCCTCGAGTAATTTTAGCAACCCTTGTTGCACACCTTCACCTGACACATCGCGTGTTATAGATGGGTTGTCGCCTTTACGGGCAATTTTGTCCAGCTCATCAATAAACACAATGCCGCGCTCTGCAGCTTCAACATCGTAATCTGCAGCTTGCAGCAGACGTGTAAGTACACTTTCGATGTCTTCTCCCACATAACCAGCTTCTGTAAGCACTGTGGCATCAACAATTGTAAACGGTACATCGAGCATTTTGGCTATGGTTCGGGCTAAGAGTGTTTTACCTGTTCCTGTACGACCAACTAAAGCGATGTTCGATTTTTCTATTTCGGTGTCATCATCGGAGACTTGTGTAACGCGTTTGTAATGGTTGTATACTGCAACAGAAAGGAATTTTTTAGCTGTATCCTGCCCAATGACATATTGGTCGAGGAAATCTTTAATTTCATGTGGTTTTCTGAGTTCAAGCTTCGATGAAGAGAAACTGCTTTTGCGCTTCATTTCTTCATTGACAATACCGTGTGCCTGCTCTATGCAAGAATCACAAATATGGCCGCTAATACCTGCAATTAGCAAGTTTACATCTTTCTCGTTTCTACCGCAAAATGAGCATTTATTCATTGTATTTCTTTTTTCCTGTTTTTAGGTTTTGTATTAAAAGACTGTCCAAAAACTGTGCTACAAATATAAGGATTTAAAACAAGAATGCAGAACCAGATTTGGTTCTGCATTCCAGACCCGTTTTGTGCTATGCATGACCCACTTTGACTCCTCATGGAAGTGCTTTACTTTTTTTTACTAAACTTTTTTTCATGCGATGTACTGAGCTTGTCGAAGTGAAAAAAAAAGTTACAATCGCATGCCGCTTAAGCTTTAGTGTTTCACTTGCGGTAAGCCTTCGGAGACCGAAGAATGGCGCAAAAAGTCTAGATCAAATTACGGTTATTCGCCTATCGGCTCATGAGGGTATCGCTTCCGATTCTATCGGAACAGGCTGTTCAACCCGCGCTGTTCAATAAATTAATTGACTTTTTAAAGCTGGACAAACCTCTTTTAAGTCATTTATATTGATTGAACCCCGATTATGAAAATATAGCGCAACTGCTGAAAATGGTTCGTTTCGATTCTCGCATCCTTTCCCATAATGCCATTCAACGAACTAACGTAGGTCTGAGTGGGCGGTGTGTTGGCTGGTGGAAATCGTAATAGCTATTACGTCGCGTACTGATTGCAAATCAGCGCAATCGGGGGGGGTGCACTATCGGGACAGGTTGTGCGGTGGGGTTTACTATCTTGTACTAATTCTACTTTCGTTACTTTCACAAGGAAAGAAGTCTGTAATATATACTTTTTTCGAACTCTCATTAACAAAATAGATAATCTTAATCGCTTTGATTCTAGTGTAAAAGTAAAGCAAGTATCGATGTTCTTTGCCTAAGAATTTTAAATTTTCTTCGATTCTGCCGATTAATGGATTATCCTTTAAGGCAACTGCTTTATCTATGAGTTCCTGTGATTTTCTGTCTGCACTGGATTCGCTGTGATGCTTGTAAAAATATTCTAATACTTCTTAATAGTAGATTTCGGCCTCTGCCGTAATTTCTACTGTATAGCTCGCTTCTCTTTCCAAGATTCAACGTCCTTTTTAAATTCATTAATACTTCTGGTTTTACCACTCTCAACGGATTTGAGTGATTGCTTTGCTCTTTCAGTCATGGCATCAATAGACGTGTCAAAAAAACTATTTTCAGTCTTTTCGCTTTCTATCATACTATGAACCAATCGCAAAAAACGCTCGTCTGCATGATTTGTAAAGTCGTGTATTTCTTGTTTAATTTGGTTTGCTTCCATTATTTCCATTGTTTTATTCTCCGACAAATTTAACGATTAATGTCGACATTTAGTTTCATAATCTATTTGTCACCGCAATGACCTTTTGCAGATATGACTTCGACTGTTACAATATCGTCATCAATGGTATAAATAAGACGGTTCTTTTTGTCTATTTGCCTGGACCATTCGCCGGATCTGTCACCTTTTAACTGTTCCACATGACCAGTTCCGGTTTTGGGATGTTCCATTAATTCAATTAAAAGCTTTTCTATTTTCTTTATTGCGGCTTTTTCTCCGTTCTTTTTCAAATAAGCAATGTCTTTCTTGGCTTGCTTCGTGATATGAAGTGTATACATTTTACAGCTGGTTCAGGAAGTTTCTGATATCGTCTGCAGAGTTTAGTTTTTCCGCAATATTATCTTTGTTCTCAATGGCTTTTTTAACGATTTCAATGTTTCTTTTATCTGCCCAAAACAGATCACCACTTGGACTGATTTCATAAGGGTCGCATCTGTACTCCTTAGGAATATCGACAAGCATATCATCTTCACTGACCGGAACAAGTTTATAGGAACGGTTTTTCCGCATAACAACTACCTGTTCGTTATTGTCAATCATGTCAAAATACTTTTTTTGGTTGTCACGGAACTCGCGACTGGTTACTATCCTCATAGTTCTAATTTTTAATTTGTGTACCAAAAACGGTACAAATCTATTAAAATAAACGTGTTTTTCAAGCATTTTGTTTCATCTGTTTATGATTTTGTTTTTAATGGTCAGTACCTGTCCCGATGCAAATCGGGATGGAGCTCACCATGATCTGTAAATAAAAGTTATACATAGTTTTAGCCGTTTTACTATCATTATCACATGTTTTACTGCACCTGGTTGATCATGGTTCGTTTCATTGTAGCGGGTGCAACTTCTCTAATTTATCTTTCAGGTTGTCCAGGCTGTTGATTTTGTAACATTCGGTTAAGTTTACATATTTGTGCCCGGCTATGTGTTGAACTTACCGTAGGTTGTGGACTTCAAATTAATTGATAAAATGCTTACAAAATCTAAATTCAAAGACTTCTTCAACAAAAACATTGCTGCTCTATAAATCGCAGCAGCTTACTTAATTCACTTTTAACTACTGTTTTTTATATCGCATAGCTCCATAAAAAACTAAAGCCCCTTACGAGGCTTTAGGTTTAGCTATTTTAATTTTTTTTTGCTGTACGTCGCGCACTGATTACAACCGAATCGCAGTTAGGCGATGAGTTCAGCGAAGCTAAATCAGCGCGATCGGGGGGTGGCTTTTTCCGCCGATAGGCGGACGCAGTGCTGACGATTGATGACGAATACCGCTTTTCCTGATTGTGCGGTGGCGTTTATTTGTCTCCGTAATGACCCCAAAGGCTTAAAACATGAACTGTTATTATTTCTTCTTCAATAGAATAGACAAGTCGGTGCTTATGGTTTATTCTACGGGAAAATTTCCCGGCAACTCCATATTTTAACAGTTCGATCTGGCCGGTTCCTTGTGAGGGATTTTCTTTAATTTCGTTAAGAAGCTTTGCTATCTTTTTAAGTACGGCTTTATCTCCGGCCTTTTTGTGTTTTTCTATATCTGCTAAGGCTACTTTGGTAAATTTCAGAATATAACTCATAACCCAAGTAACTCGTTTATTTCTTCAGAACTTGTAATCTTTTTCACTTCACCATTTTTCGCCTGTTCTGCGCTGAGTTTTATCTTCTTGATCATTTCAGCGTTAAAATAAACGTCATCTTCATTTATAGGAGTTAAAGCATAAGCCTTATCTTTTCCTCGTTGAACAATAATTTGCTCACCGTTATCAGCTCTCTCAAAGTAGTGCTTTTGGTTTTGTCTAAATTCTCTACTACTTATAATTAACATGTCATTAATTTTTAATGTGTACCAATGTGGCACAAATTTATTAAAATAAACGGTTATTTCATTTATAATGTTTCATTTTAGCGGATGTAACTTCTCTAATTTATCTTTCAGGTTGGCCAGGCTATTGATTTTGTTCCGTTCGTTTCGATTCCCTCATCCTCTCCCGCAAGGCACTCAACGAACTACCGTAGGCCTGAGTGGGCGGTGTGTTGGCTGGTGGAAATCGTAATAGCTACTACGTCGCGTACTGATTACAATTTAGCGCGATCGGGGGGGAGTTGCACTATCGGGACAGGTTGTGTGGTGGGGTCACTCTTCAGTATCAATAATCATTTTAGAAGTATCCTGACTTGTTTGGAAGATATCAGCTATAATGATGCATTCTTCAGTAACTTCATAAATTATTTTGTAACTCCATTTTGATACAGAACGGTAGTTTTCCGGTTCATTCGCCATATATTCTTCGATAGCGTATTTTTCGGGAAAATCGTTAAGGCTGTGGGCTAGGTTGATCAACTCTTTTTTGACTTTTCTAGCAGCAGGATCAGAGTCTTCTGCAATATACTCATAAATGTTGTCAAGGTGCTTTTTTGCTAATTTGTCCCAACGGATGGGTAATTTCTTCTTGCTTACCAATTTTTAACCTCCTTTTCAACTTCTTCTTGAGTTAGATAATCGCCTGATTTCACTCGTTTAGAAGCTGATTTAACCCTGTTTTTAAGGTCGATTTCAGTAATTGAAGAACCATCTGGATTATAACCAACATTTGCAGGTTTTTTATACTCTTTGCTCATGGCATAAATCATCTTTAAAAACCGCTCGTCAGCCTGGTTAATAAAGTCATGTAATTCGTTTCTTAATTCAGGTATGCCCATAATAGATTATTTTATACAAATTTAACGATTAATATCGACTTTTAGTTTCAGGATAAAGGATGTAACTTCTCTAATTTACTTTTCAGGTTGTCCAGGTTATTGATTTTGTACCGTTCGTTTCGATTCACACATTCCCTCCCACGAAGCTACTCAACGAACTAGCGTAGGCCATTGAGTCAGTGGTGGGGTAAAGATCTGCTTAACCAGTTCAAAGCCATTGAAAAAATGAACGATAGCGATAAAAATGTTATTAAAACACTCATAGATGCCTTTATTACCAAAGGCAAGCTTAAACAGCTTATGCTCTAAAAAACCAAAGTGGAAGACACGAGCTACAAGCTCGCGCCAGCGGGGGGAGGTTCGTTTCGATTCCCTCATCCTTTCCCGCAAGCCACTCAACGAACTAGCGGGGGCCATTGAGTGGGTGGTGTGTTGGCTGGTGGGAATCGAAATGGCGATGTCATGCACTGATTACAAACTAGCGCGATCGGGGGGAGTTACACTATAGGGACAGGTCGTGCGGTGGGGTTATTCATCTTTTCTTTTATACCCGATTTGTCTTCTTGGCTCCGGGTTCTCTTGCTTTTCTATCAATTCGTCAAGATATGTAAAAACCAGTTCTATATTTTTATCCTGGTTGGCAAGCTTTTTCTTGATTTCTTCAAGTTCTAAACGTATTTCTGTATGGTTCAGGATCATTCTACGGAGTGCTACAAAAGCTCGCATGATTGCAATATTCATTTCTTTCGCTCTTTTGCTTTTCAAAACGCTTGACAACATTGCAACTCCTGTTTCTGTATAAACAAATGGTTTAGAACCTCCAAGATGCTGTTTTGAAGGTATCACATTTTGTGATACCATGATATCTATCTCAGCATCAGTCAGTACAAACATAAAATCATCAGGAAATAAATCCATATTCCTTCGAACAGCTTGTTTTAATGCTCTTGTTTCTACACCATAGATTTCTGATAGGTGAACATCTAACATTACTTTTTCATCCCTGATTAAAAAAATCTTGTTTATTATCTGCTCTGTAGGGATCAATTGTTTGTTGTTTTCGCTCATGGTTCTGTATTCTTTCGATTTGCTAAAATAATATTTTAATGTTACAAAATGCAACGTCCACTTTATCTCAACGGGTGTAACTTCTCTAATTTACTTTTCAGGTTGTCCAGGCTGTTGATTTTGAACCGTTCGTTTCGATTCGCTCATCCTCTCCCACATTGCTACTCAACGAACTAGCGGATATCAATGAGTGGGTGGCGGGGATGGTTCGTTTCGATTCACACATTCCCTCCCACGAAGCTACTCAACGAACTAGCGTAGGCCATTGAGTCAGTGGTGGGAATGGTTCGTTTCGATTTCCTCATTCCCTCCCGCAATGCTACTCAACGAACTAGCGGAGGCCATTGAGTGGGTGGTGTGTTGGCTGGTGGGAATCGAAATGGCGATGTCGTGCACTGATTACAATTTAGCGCGATCGGGAAAATATTGGACTGAAAAAGGCATTAAATGCTTTTGGAATATCCCATCAACAATACTATGCATGGAAAAATAAGCTCAGTTGTAAAATCTCACCCAAGGTTTTATGCAGAAAAATATACCCAAACCAGCTTACAAAGAACGAAGTCGACGTAATTCAAAAATACCTGAAAGATCAAAAATACAGATATTGGAATGTTACAAACATCTATTTCCAGATATTACGGGATAAGGCAGCCTTTTTTAGTCAAACTACGTTTTACAAGTATGTTAACCAATTACAATTACAAAGGTTGAAACCCGAAAAGAAAAAATACAGTATGGGAATACGAGCAGAAGCACCAAAACGGATTCTGCATATGGATGTAACTATTTACAGACCATTGGATCATTCCAAAGTATACCTGTATTTCCTGGTTGATAATTTTTCGCGGTACATATTGGCGTGGAAAGCATCTTTAACTTATTCTGCTAAAATATCGTTCGAAAACATAGCAGAAGCATACAAAAATTACAATCTAAATGCAGTAGTACCCGGAATTGACTTAATTACCGATGGTGGTTCCGAAAACAAAGGGGATGTAGACAAATTCGTAAACAACCCTGATACCAACATTCAAAAATTGGTAGCGCAAACCGATATTATATACTCAAACAGCATGGTTGAGGCTGTAAACAAGCGAATAAAGTACGATTTCTTGTTTCGTGAAAAACTATTAAACCTGCACCATGTAAACAAATACCTGGCCTGGGCAGTGCCACAATACAACCACAAACCGCACTCGTCATTATACAGTCTTACCCCGGCAGAAGCATTGGACGGATTGATACCGGACAAAAACATGTACAAACAAGCTCTAAAGGTGGCTGCACAAAAACGAAAAGTGGTTAATCCCAGAATTAGCTAACGCTGAGCTCCGTTTCACTCCGGTTGTCATTAGACTTCACCTAAATGACAATTTCCTTCGGTGAGCTACGCTTCGCTCCGGTTCGATTAAGAAAATCTAAACTTTCCGGTTTCCCCGAAAAGTAAGATTTTCTAAACCGGGATTATCCTCGATAGGCTTACGCCTTTTGTCATTAGAAATTTTGCAAATTCCTAATGACAAATCTCGGTTAATATGAACCAACAATGCCTAAATTGCAGACCATAAAACAAAATATGGATTAAAACTAAAGTTTAGGATTTGATTCCTGTTTTATACGGGTATAAAAAAAATTCCAGCAACAAGGGCTTGGTTTACGCGTTATTTACCATCGGCTTTTCATTCTCAAAACTCAAAAGCCAATACTCCAAACCCCCTTCCCAATATTGGGAACGTTTATTTTGATTTTGCGGCGGGATTGGCACGGGACAGGCAATGCGCATCGTAAGCTTTATATGTGGTTTCGT
>NZ_DATFKB010000109.1:0-6946 GCF_035268865.1 Salinivirga sp.
ACTTATCTGCCATTTCCATAAGCTCCGGGAGCCGGGCCATGGTACCGTCGTCATTCATAATTTCGACGAGTGCACCACCGGGCTTAAGTCCGGCCAGACGTGTTAAATCTACAGCAGCTTCTGTATGACCGGCACGCCGGATCACACCCTTTTCTTTTGCTTTAAGTGGAAAGATATGCCCTGGACGTCCCAGGTCTTCAGGAGTTGTTTCATCCTCCACAAGGGCTTTTATTGTTTTTGAGCGATCAGCAGCTGAAATACCTGTTGTACATCCATGGCCAAGCAAATCTACAGATACCGTAAAAGGGGTTTCGTGTAATGCGGTATTTTTGCCTACCATTAACTCAAGGTCAAGGTCTTCGCAGCGGCCTTCAGGAATTGGCGCGCAAATCAAACCACGACCATATTTGGCCATAAAGTTGACCTTCTCAGGGGTTATAAGTTCTGCTGCTGTTATAAAATCACCTTCATTTTCTCTGTCTTCATCGTCTACCACTATTAAAATATTACCTTTTTTAATTTCTTCAATAGCTTCCGGAATAGTATTCAGTTTGTATGTATCGTTTTGGTTACTCATAGAATTTATTTTGCTGCAAAATTAATATTTTTAACGGGCTCTTTTAGCTCTTTCCCAGTTAACTGACTGAGATTTCTTCAAGTACCTTGCCAGTCCACGTATTTGGGCAATATTTGTAGTTACAAAATAATAAGGCAAATAAAACACGGATGGAAACTTTTGTTTTTCCAGGATCCAGCCACTAAGTGCAGTTATATAAACCAGAAGGTGGGCTATTGCAAGTATTACATATAGCAAATTATCGGGATTAAACCACACTACAGCAACATGTACAGGGATTAGTACCAGTAATGCCAAAGGGCATATCAGCCAGCGAAACACCTTGTGGGAAATAAATTGGAATGCCAAACGTGGATATTTTAATGGGTTCAGCAAGAAACTTAATCTTTTTAATGACTGAAAACCACCTGCAGCGATTCTTACTTTTCTTTTCATTTCTTCTGAAACACTGTAAGAGGGAAATTCCCGGGCAATAGCTCCCGGTTCATATGCTACAGCATAACCCTGAGCAGCAATCCTCAATGATATAATAAAATCATCGAGCACCGTGTCTGATTCTACCGGTTCATATAAATTTTTGCGCACTGCAAATAGCTCTCCGGCCGCACCAAGTGTGGTATTAAAACGGTAATCAAGTTTTTTTATGGTGGATTCATACTTCCAATAGGCCCCTTCACCTGCTCCGGCTGCTGAATTACTATCTATTATTTGTTTTTCGCCGGCTACACATCCAATTTTAGGATCCTGAAAATGACGGGCAATATTGATTAATGTATCCTCAGTTAAAAAAGTATTGGCATCGCAAAACACAATAATATCTGAATCTACTGCCTGTGCAGCACGATTCATGGCATGTATTTTCCCGCGACGTGCATCTTCATGCATAAGTTTGACCTGTGGATACGCTGCAACTTTTTCAGGAGTTCCGTCGTCTGAGCCATCAGTAACCCAAAGTAATGTAAGCTTATCTGATGGATATTTCAGTTTTTTTGAATTCCGGATTTTTTCATCAACAAAATCCCGTTCATTAAAAGCGGTAACAAGAAGTGTGATTTCAGGAAGTTGTTCATTGTCTGCAGATTGTAGTTTTTGGCGATTCCTCCCGAACAAATATCCGAACACATATAACATCACAGGATATACTGCATAACTATAAAACACCAAAAAAAGCAGTATCCAAAAAATATAAATCATGCCTCAGCACTGTTTAAATGAGAATTGAAAAAATCAATCAGCCGTTGGGCGATTTCAGTATTGTCAAATTCGGTTTCAATAAATGACCTTGCATTTTTAGAAACCTCAGTTACTTTTTCTGGTTTTTTTATTGTCTCCAGTATAGTATGTGCCATTTTCGAGGGATCATCGTCAATAAAAATATTCTCCTTGTCAGTAGCATTTAGTCCTTCGGCACCAATAGTAGTTGTAAAAACAACCCTACCCGTGGCCATACCTTCCACAATTTTAACCCGCATACCGCTTCCTGACAACAGGGGCACAACCATAAATGCAAATTCATTCAAGTAATCAAGTGCATCATTTACTTCGCCATGGAAAACTACGTTCCGACGTTTTACTTTGTGCTCATATTTTGGCGGTGCATTTCGTCCGGCAATATGGAACTTCACATCAGGGTTTTGCTTAATAATTTCAGGCCAAACTTTATCAAGAAACCAGTCTATACCTTCCAGGTTGGGCATCCAATCCAGTGAGCCAATAAAGGCAAGTTCAGGTTTATAGTCGGTTGGTGCTTTATATTTATAGTTTTCGAGATCAATACCAACCGGGGCAATACATTTTGGAGAATTATTTCCCAAAAATTCAAAAACGTGTCCATCCCTTTCGGTAATAGGTACAAGCAAGTCGAATTTATTGAGTGACCGTACTTCAAATTGCTCCATACGATTGGTAAGCACTTTCATATACATCCGCTTAATGCCCTGTCTCTGATTTGTGAGGCTCCTGCGCCATATTTCGTGCTCTACATTGTGTGCCCTGAATGAGACAGGTCCGGTAAAGTGCTTCCGTATTATACCGATATAAGGGTAAAGGTACAAACCTTCAAGCTGAACAATATCAAATTGTTTTTCGCGAAGTAATTTCACGAGTTTTTGCTTGTAGGCAGATGATATAAATCTTTTGGCATTATATGGTAAACGTGAAAAAATAAGATTCGTTAATACTTCAGGTGGTTTAATGGAGGTATCTACATAAACGGTATAAAAATCGATCTCTGATTTTAAATCATTAGGTAAATCCTCAACCTCAAAATGGTGCTTATAGGTGTTCATTGCCAATATGGTTACCCTGTGCCCCAATTTAACAAAAGCTTTTGCCATCGATAGTGTGGCTATAGACCCCCCATCTTTGGGTGGATAAGGCATTTTATTGGCCAACATTAATATTTGCATACCATAAGTTTTCTGTTCTGTCTTTAGCTTCTACTTAGTTCAATTTTCAAATAAACCGTTGTATCAATATAACTCTAGCAGGCGTGAATTTAAATGTAAAAACATCACGATCGTTTCATTTTACGGTACCTTCTGAATGCCATAAACCGGTTTATTGCATTTTGAACAGCAACAATATATTTATCAATATTAAATACAACCCTATCTTTCGATGCTTGTATGGTCAAATAAATGCCCAATGGAATAAACACAATTGTAGCCACCCACATTCCTAATGTTGGATCGGCAGCACCTTCTTTACCATATTTTTCTCCGGTAATGGAAATGATGTAGTACATTAAAAACAACACGATACTAATTACAGTGGGCAATCCCATACCTCCTTTCCGGATGATAGCACCCAGAGGCGCACCTACAAAAAACAACAATAAACACGCAAAGGAATATGTAAATTTCTTGTGCCATGCGATCTTATGCTTATTGAGCCATGTTTTTTTGTTCCTCATGGTGTTGCGGGCACTATGAATCTGTGTTTGTGCCGATCGTGCATAACTGAGGGCAGAAGAAATAATAATTCCTTTCAATCGTGAATTAAATTTCTGATAAAGCGTATCAAAAGGGTAAGATTCTACATTGGCAAAATCTTGCATGAATACTGAATCCTGGTTTTTATTAAGCCGTTTAAAATAATTACGTTTAATTAAGTTGTTTGTATACTTATCTCTGCGCTCAACAGTCTCACCATCAAGAGAGTCGATGGTATAGGTCAGCTGATCGACGCTGAGCATCTGATAATTATTTTTAAACAAATTTTCATCCGTTCGCTCCATATCTAAATTTGTAAGGTCGAACAGCAGCTGTTCTTTCTCAAAAATGACCCTCTCCATTGGATAGGCATGTGCTTTCCTGCCTCTCTGTTGTTTTTTCTCGTCGTATGAGGTACCATTGAACAGCGTCAGTATTAGATAATCCCTGTTTTCTGTAAATACGAGTGTTCCAGAATCTGCATGTGTAACGAAATTATTTCCCCGCTTTTCTGTATGATCATAAATAAGGATATTGTACATCATATCCGAATCATTGTCCTTTTTTCCTACTCTAATGGACCGCCCCTCAATGCCATTATAAAAAGTGCCTTCGGGTATCATTACCTCGGCAGGTTGTTTTTTTATATCATAAATAAGGGTTCGCCCTTTAAGATTTGCCACGGGAAGTACATAGTTAGAAAAAAGGAAAGCCCCAATCATTGTAGCGACTGCAAACCACATTAAAGGCTGCATGATCCGGAACAGTGAAATTCCTGCAGCTTTCATGGCAACCAGCTCATTGTGCTCGGCCAGGTTACCAAATGTCATGAGTGAAGAGAGCAAAATAGCAAGAGGCAGCGCTGTGGGTACCATAGTGGCACTTGCCAGCCCTAACATTTGTGCAATAATATCGAAACCCAGTCCTTTACCCACAAGGTCGTCGACATAACGCCATAAGAATTGCATGAGCAATACAAAAATAGCCACAAAAAATGTGGCAATGAAAGGGCCAATGAATGACTTTAATATAAATAGATTAAGTTTTTTCACCCGCGAATTCTTTATTAGCAAGCAAAAATAGCACTTTTTAATTACGGATGAAATACCTTAAAGACCTAATTTGTGTTTAAGTGCGTTAATCTGTGTATCCCAAAGCTCTATAGCATCATCTTTATCATCATCATGGGCAAAATCCGTAATAAGCAAGGCTGTTTCGCCGGTAAGGTCATCTTTTCTGATTCTAAATTCAAAATAGGGGTCCATCTCACTTACTTCTTCTTCCTCCTCATCGAGCCATTTGAACTTAACTATTTCAGGTGTTTTACGAATTAACATTTCTGCTTTCTGCTCCATACCATCCCAAACAAATGTAAATGTTTTATCATTGACATAGACATCATCTGCAAACCATTCTGATAATCCACTTGCTGTACTCAGCCTGTTGAACAAAACTTTTGGGGAAGAATTAAAAGGATACTCCAGCGTATATTTATCTTTTGACATAACAGCAAATTATTTGTATTCACTGCAATATAAAAAAAATATGATAATTAATACAGGACAACATAAAAAATAATTCACATTTTTTTCGCCCTTGCTCTTGTAAAAAGAAATTAGTTCTATATATTTGCACCCGCATTAAAAAATACGGCGAGATAGCTCAGCAGGTTAGAGCGCATGATTCATAATCATGAGGTCCCCGGTTCAAGTCCGGGTCTCGCTACTGCAAAAGCCTGAGAACCAACTCAGGCTTTTTTCATATTCCGAAATAATAGGCTGTGGAGAGAAAAACAGCGTGTCCAACTTCACTGGTATTAATATCAGATCCGCGATACTGTAATGCAAACTGAACTTTCTGTTTTTTTGATGGAAGCCACCCCAATCCCAAACTCAACCGGTTTTCGACATCATAGTTTTTATTATTAAAGTTCCAGAGTATTTCGTCTGAAACGATCCAGTAAAATTCTCCCTCATCGAGACGCTCACCGTTAATTGGCGCACTATAGCTCAAGCGGTATCTTAACCTGGTAAAATAATCTTCTGTATAGAAACGGTTTTCGAATCGCGCTCTGTGGCTAAATTTATTGCTAATAAATGAGGTTTTGAACTTGTATTGAAAGGTCAGGCGGTTTTCAACTTTTCGTGATGGCCTGAACTGATTACTGCCGGAGTAAACATATCCTAAACTTAATTTATTCCCTGTAAAAGTAGCCCTGGTTGCAAAAACCTGCGCCTCAGCTTTACGAATACCTGAATAATCTGCTGTGCCCCATTGTAAATCCTGCCTGATATTGGCTCCTGCCTGCAAGGTATATCGTGTTGATAATTTGTAAGAGGTAGACAATTTGGGTTCCCAATAAAAGTCCGGATCATTATCTGCTCTGAGCTCGTTGATGCCAAATAGCAGAAAAATAAAAAGAAATACTGTACTTCGCATTTTAATATACCTCATTATCATCAATTACTTTTTTAATTCGTCTTTTTCTTTGTATTTCAGCATTTTCATCAATCAGAAACTCATAATGTCCGATTTCATTGCTGTTTTTTTCAACTACCCGCAATTCGAGCTCATAATTAATTTCGAATTTGTTTAATGAATTTTCCAAATAATCGTTTAAAGAAACCCCGCTGTAACCCCGACCGGGTTTATATTGTCTTTGCATTCTTGTAATTTTATACTTGTCAAACAGCCTCAGGAAAAGTTGATCAAATTTTGCATAAAGTCCGTCAGGAAGGCCTCTTTTCTTTATGAGCACCTCGATGTCCTGAAGCCTACCACCTGGAGCAAACTCTACGCTCAATTTCTTATTATTAAATTTAAATTTTGCTTCAAAAGACACATTGTCTCCATCAACCTGTCGGATATAACTAATACGTTTAGCGTCTGATAAGGCATCTAGTTGCTTAAGCGCTTCATCCGGGAAAACGTTCCTGTCCACATATTTTTCTTTCTCATTCTTTATCTCCTGACTTTGGGCTTGTAGCGTCACCATCAGAAAAGTCAGCAGTAACACAATTATTTTAGTACTCATAAAACTTTAGTTTAAATATTGCAAGCAAAATTTATGCAATTCCGGTTTGATACAAAAAAAGCAACATATTCTACTAATGCTGTATTTATTGACCTAAACAAACCTTTCCTCAATCTGTTCAACTAATTAACAATTGAAAACAATTAGTAAGCTGAATATAAAAAAGATAATGAGATGAACCGAGCCATGATAAAAATTTTGACACACAACTGTATGATTATAATAAAAACTGAAAACCTTGTGTGACGGAAGTTTGATTCATCATGGCGAGCTCCATCCCGATTAGCATCGGGACAAGTAATGACCATTAAAATCAAAATTATAAACATATGAACCGAGCCATGACAAAAATTTTGACACACACCCGTATGATTATAATAAAAACTGAAAACCTTGTGTGAC
>NZ_DATFKB010000110.1:0-45740 GCF_035268865.1 Salinivirga sp.
ATCAGGGGAGTCTTTGCGGGTGTCGTAAACTGCCGATGTAATGATTTTTCCTCCAAAAGCATCGAATGTAAGCTTGTCGGCCACATAAAGGCTATCGTCAACACGGAATTTTGTGGTGAGGTTTTCCAGGTAAATATTTTCATACTTTATCTGGCCCAGGGCAAATGTACCTCTGACTATGTAAGGTGGTATGTAGGTTTCTTCGTTTGGGGCTGTGTCTGTAGTGGTTGCTTCCGCCATTTTTTTATTTGGAGTGGTTTCCATGGGTTTTGCTTCTGGCTGCGGTTTATTTTCAGCAAGCCCGGTGCTTTCTGTTGTGTCTGTAGCGGTTGTGTCTTCTTCCATGAATGGTAATACCATGGCATAGTCAAATTTACTGAGTTTGGCGTGGGTGTTGACTATAATTTTTTTGTCTTTTTGCTCCAGCAGGAATGCTTTGTATACGTTCCAAATTTCGGTGGAGTCCAGCCAAAAGTCAAGCCCGTGCATTTGAGCATGCACATTATCAATTCTCATGGTGTCATTTGCCATGGCAAAGTCAAGGTTCAGCTTGTCTATACTGGTTAACGTATCATCCGGCATGGCAAAGTTGAAATTTGCTATATTGAGTCCGAATTCGCTTTGCTCAAATACGATTGGCATAATTTGAGTTTCGATGGAGTCAAGGTCTACTGTGCCGTGCGATTTTAACGCAAATGCAACCTGTCCGCCCATTTTGTCTACCAAACTATCTGGCATAAGTTGCTTTAACTCATCCAAATCTAATCTCAAATCAGAGGTTAAATTGAATGTTGGTTTTGATAATCCTTTGACATGTGCTTTAGCATTGAGTGTGGTGTTGCCCATTTTAAAGTAAAGTGAATCCACATTGGCGCCCATGTTATCCATGTTGCTCACCAGGCCAAGTATGTCGGCCATTAATACCACATTATCTATTTTTACATTGTACCCGGGCGCTTCCATTGTAAATTTGTCAAGTACCATTCTTTTATTTGGGCTGTAGGAGAAATTAGCAGAGAAATTTTCTATTTTCTGTACTGAATCCATTGCAGTGGCAATATTGCGCATTTGAACATCGAGTTTTGTGCGCGCAAGGAAATAATCAGCACTGTTCATCCCCAGGTTTTTGGGCAGTGTGCCGTGTGTGGAAAATCGGAAGTCGATATTCCCTTTCAGATATTCCACAGTACCTTTGGGCAGCAATGCGGCAAATTCATCAAGGGTGAGTGCTGCATCTGTGTTGATACGATATTTGGGTTGATCGAAGTTTTTCACATGAAACGATGCATTTACACGGCTTTGTGGTGTGGCCAGGCGGAAGGTTTTAAAGTCTGCCGTCATGCTTTGCATGTCATTGGGGTTTGGCACCAGGATTTTTCCTTCAAAAGTAATGTCATCTATGGCCGGGTAATCAGTGGTTATGATGCGGGCACCCTCTAATGCGATGTCTGTATTTACTGAAGGCAATAATAATGTGTCGTATAAATAACCTTTTACATTGCTGGCCAGGTTAAGTTTGCCCTCGATCTCTTTTAAACCGTATTCTGCAAGCATCTCCTGAGGTGCGTATTTGCTCAATTCTTTCAGGTTTACATCTTCCAGGTTGAATTGCATATCCATGTAAATGGAGTCGCGAATCAAGGCGTTACCGCTGGCCGTTAATTTTGCGCCATCGGTTAAAAAGTTGAGCGATTCCAGTTCCACGGCGCCATCATCATAATCTACCATAAAAGCCAGGGAGGTACGATTCATCAGGTTGAGGTTTGTGCCGTTATATTTGCTGTTTGTGAGTACCACCTCTCCGCTTAACGCCCCCTTGTAATATTCATCGAGTACACGTCCCGATATGTCCATTTCAGGAATATGAAGCAGTGCTGCTGCCCCCATAGAGTGATCTTTGTAGTTGATGGTGACATCCCGAATTGTGAGGTTGCTGAGTAGCACATCAAGCACGCTTTCAGTAGGCTCTGTGGTCACAGTGTCCGGTTCTTCAACTGCTGTAGTGTCTGATTCCATCAGGAAATCAATATTGGTTCCTCCCGAAGAGTCGACAAAATAGTTGAATGCAAATCCTTCTATCTCTATTTTCTGGATCTCTATTTTATTTTTCAATAATGGTCTTGACTTTACAGCTACATAGAGTTTATCTAAACTTAAAAGTGTATCATTGCTGATGAGGTCTGAAGTGTCTTTCTGGTTTTTGCGATATGGGCCAACTTTAAGTCCTTCGAATGCAACTGTTGCATAGGGGAAATTGCGTGTTACGTGTAGCTCCACATTGTCTACTTTAACCGGAGCATCAAACATTTCTGTTACTTCCTCGAGGGCTAGTCTTGTTATTGTGTTTTCAGAATGCAATGCAATTCCAACTGCCACCAAAATAAATACAATAAGAGATAGTAAGGTGATGAGTAGGATTTTTCCTGTTTTTTTGAGTATGCGTCCGGTTTTCATTGTGAGTTATTTTAATGTCAGACCAATAGGTTATTAAAAGTAGTTGTAAAAATTTTGTCTGAGCCAACCTTATTTTACGCTTATTGCATATTTTATTAGTTGCAGGTTGACGTGCTATCTGAAAATTTGATTTAGCCAGGTATCTTCATTTTTTTCAAGTGCTTCTTCAATTTTATCTCCTCGCAGGTATACTGCCACCACTTTACCGTCTCCATCAATCAGGTAGTTTGCCGGTACCGCACGAATTCCGTATTTTTTGGCCGGTTCGCTTCTCCAGCCTTTTAAATCGCTAACATGATAGGGCCAAATAAGGTTATCGTCTTTTATGGCTTTTAACCAGCTAGCTTTTTTTGAATCAAGTGATACACTGAATATGGTAAAACCATTACCATTTATAAACTCAGCATCTTTGTATTCATTGTAAGCCTCTACAAGGTTGGGGTTTTCTCTTCGGCATGGTACGCACCACGAAGCCCAAAAATCTACAAGAACCATTTTACCACGCAAATCAGAAAGTTTTACCACTTCGCCCTTGTGGTTGGTTTGCACAATATCAGGGGCTGTATCTCCGACTTTTACGCTCTGTGCATTAGCTGGGAGCCAAAACACAATGCTTAAAATGCTTAGTAAAAGTAATTGTCTTTTTATCATCTTATTTGTTTTTTCGATATCTCTGAAATCAAAATCTGGTCTTACCAGGATAAAAATAATAAAATATTCTGTTTTTATGTTTTTTTACAGCGGGTTTCCATCTTGTGTTTTCTGTAATTTTGGCCGATGAGTTATTTTTAACAACCATTGGCCATACTTTTCATTATCTTTATTGTGGATTATAAACAGATGAAGATGCGAAAAGATTCAGAATTACCTCAGGCTACGATGGAGTGGGGATGGCGCTATCATCATATTGGTGTGCCCACCAGCCGTAAAATGCCAGATGAACGTTACATCCCGCATTTAAAGTTTTATGTTTCAGGGTTTCCGGAAAGCCCAGTAGGTGTGGAGTGGATGAGGTTTGAGCCGGAATGTCCATTACCTGAGCTTATTCAGCATACTACGCATGTAGCTTTTGAAGTTGATGATCTTGACCTGGAGCTGAAAAGGCACAATTTCAAAATACTTACACCACCCAACCTGCCGTCTGATGGTGTGCGCGTAGCTATGGTCGAGATCAACGGTGCCCCGGTTGAGTTAATGGAATTTGACCGCTGACTGTTTTACTTGTATTTTGATTTAGAGGTTAGCAATTCTACAATTCGTTCTGCTGCCCCTTTTGCCGATGCCGGGTTTTGGCCGGTAACTAATCTTTGATCTGCAACAACCTTTTTTTGAAATACAGGTGATTGCTCGAACTGTGCACCCAGGGCTATAAGCTTAGATTCAAGCAGGAATGGAACAACACTATCCAGGCCAGCCGCAGCCTCTTCTTCGTTGGTAAAGCCTGCCACTTTTTTGTCTTTTAACAAATAATTATTGTCAGAAAGCTTAATGTTTACAAGGCCCGACGGTCCATGGCATACAGCAGAAACGATACCGCCATTTTCATAAATTTTTTTACTGGCTGTCTGGAGTGCACTGTTTTGCGGGAAATCCCACATGGTACCGTGTCCACCTGCATAGTAAATGGCACGATATTTAGACGGGTTGACCTGGTCGGCAGGTATCGCGTTTTCAATGGCTTTCTGTGCTGACTTGTCGTTTATGAACTTTTTATTGAGCGAGTCTTTCATGTTTTTGCCATCAATTGGCGATTTGCCTCCTTTGGGGCTTGCGAATGTAATTTGAAATCCGGCTTCTTTAAATGTGTAATAGGCATGCGACACTTCAGAAAGATAATATCCGGTAGAATCGCCAGTCTCACCAAGTAGGCCATGGCTGGTAATGACCATTAATATTTTGTTGAGGGGAGTGGGATTAAGCTTTGATGGTTTGAGCTTTATAATTTCGTAAGCCTTTCTGTTTTCAGGTTGTAAATGAATTTGGGAGGTCGTAAAATAAATATTGCCGGCTGTATCTTTACTAAATGAATCGGCCCAGCGTATAACACTGTCCTGAACCATTTGAACAAGGTTGCCATTTTTTTGCAACACATTTATGGAATTGTTTTCCAGTCCACCCATCCAAAGGTTTCCTTTGTCGTCGAATAGCATGCCATCGGTGGCGGGTATGTGCATAACGGTATCTATTGATGCGGCCAGCTCATTGTCTGTTATTGAGGTTTTGAGTAATGCTCGAGTAGGTATACGATAAAGCGTATGTCCAGTCAGTGCGGTAAAAAACAGGTGTTTGCGGTCTGGGCTCAAAGCAATACCATCTGCATCGACACTGTTTTTCCACATTTTATCGTTTATCATCAGATAATCTGTTTCAGCATGCGTAGCCGGATGGTTGTCGAGCACGCGTTTTGCATTACCGGTTTTCAGGTTAAGCACAATGAGCGCTCCATCTCCGGAATCAGTAATGTATGCTGTTTGTTTTTCATTATCGATTCTTACGTCGTTGAAGTAAGAGTTTTGTACATAATGGTTATTATTGAAATTGTATTGCTTTACAAGTTGGTCTGTTTGCAGATTAAATTTATAGAGCACCGGGCCAATGCTATCGACACCACTAAAGCGGGGGTTTCGTGTATCAAGCACCCATAAATTGTTGTTGCTGTCGATAAAAACCGATTGAACAGCCAGGAAACCATCGGGTTTTTTGCGATTATTCCAGTTTTTTGTAGGGTAGGGTACAGCTTTGCCATCAACAATTTCTGCTACCGATACAGGTGTGTTGTCTGACCAAAACGGGAAGTTGACAAATATTCTGTTGCTATTGCTTACAGCTATACCTGTCCATTGGTGTTTTGATTGTGCAATTGCCTCAACTGCTTTTGAGTTCTTGGCTGTGGGTTCTTGCTGGCAACTAGAAAGTAACAATCCTGCCAGTAATATTGGTAGCAATTTTTTAATCTGCATAGCATCTCTCTTTGAGAGCCTAAACAACAAACTTGCTGCAATTGTTGCTGTTTGTTTTTTAAGTGCTTGTTAGGAGTTTGTTTTTGAGTGTCTTGCAACTAATTAGAAGGGCCATTCCTGTTCGATTTTTTGCAGTCTGTTTTCGAGCAATAACCGGTTTCTTTTACACTCTTCCAGTTTCTTTTTGAGTGTGTTAGTTTTGAAAATATGTCGAATGAAGGGCATTGCCAAAATGATGATAGTTGTTAAGGTTAATTCAATTATAAGATCATTAAAAAAATTGTCTGTTCCTTTGTTGCTTACAATGGTTAGTGAGTTGACAAATACAACCAAAGCCAGACTCCAGAAAATATTTCGTATGAGTTCTTTTTTATGATCCGCTTCAATATTTTTGGGGTTGCAATCATTGGTTATCTGTTGCCGGATGTCATCTTTTATTTTTTTCTTCTCTTCTGCTAGTTTACGTCGATCATATTTCCGCTCGTAGAGGATTTTTCCTGCCGCTAGTTTTTTTGAGAAATCTATGCTGCCTTCGTGTTTGAAAAAGAACAGTAGATCTGTGGTGCTTTTTTGGGTAAAAGTGTTGTCTTGTGTTAGCATGTTCTAAATTTTTTATACCCGGAGTTGACACATATTGGACTATGGTTATTATAAAATGCTATTCTGATACTGATATACCCAGAAAATTATTGCCAACACTTGTATAGTTCATTTCTACTTCATCATTTGGTTCGGTGTTTTTGTAAGTAGTTTCATCCACTTCATATTTCTCACCTTCAACAATGAAATAATACTTGTCGGATGGTCGCATTTTTTGTCCCCAAAGTTTTGGTGCAATTTCTGCCAGAATCGGGATATATAGTTTTCCGCTTCCTGCCTCGTAGGATACAATTTTTTCTTTTTTTGTCAGAAGGGCTTGTTTCAATAGTTTATAACCAACACGGATGTCAAGGTTATGTTTTCTGTTGACCAGATACAGTATTAACAGGCTAAGTGCTACTGTGATTGCAATTGTCAGAACCAGCAGGGATGTGTCGTTGGGTTTAAGCAGGGCCAGTACCATGCTCACAAAAGCTCCGGCTGTAAGTATGAGGGTGGCGAATACATATCCCATTCTTTTTTCTGAACGAATCATCTTTTTGTCTTCCTGCGTAAGCGGCTTTTTGTTTGTTTTCATGATTTGTTGTTTTAGATATTTTGATGAAAATGTTTTTCGAACTGTTTAATATCCTCAAAAAGCTGCTCTATTTTTGCTCCGTCGACTTCCCAATCTGTGCGCACTAAACCCAGGTAAGAACTTGTTTGAAATGCCGGAATGTAGCTCATGTCAAAATCGTTGATGATAACTCTGTATAGTGCATTTTTTTTCATGAATCCGAGTATTTCGTGTTGCGTTTTCTGATCATGGAGAATTTTATTGGCTCTTTCTATTTGTTCTCCACTTATAAGCAGTTTTTTATCTAGTTTTTTGTTATTGAACTTTGCTGTTTTGCGCAAGTTGGGGATATTAATTGTATCGAAAATTGTTTTTGTTCGAATATGCGCATGCGCTTTTTTGGGGACATCTACCGGGATGAATACACCACTGAAAATTGCGCGAATGCCAAAATATTTAGGGTTGGAATAGGCGACGAAAAGGCGGTGTGAGCCGGGTTGATCTGCAAACCAAATTGTGCGGGCATGCATGGTTTGTGTATACATTGCAAAAACACTCTGGTCTTTTACGCTTGATTGCGCCTCCCGACCTGTTTTGTCAGCAAATTCTTGCAAAATTTCTATTGCTGTTTTTTCTGCCATTTCTTATTGTTTAATCGTTTTCTTTCTCTGTATCTTTTTTTTCTGTTCCTTCTTCCAGCGGCCCGAATCATTGTGTGCTTTTGTAATGAGCCATTCCAGTTGGCCGTTGGTGCTGCGGGATTCATCCGCAGCTCATTTTTACAGGTGTTTTTCAAATTGTTTAATATCCTCAAAAAGCTTTTCAATGTTCTCCCCATCGATTTCCCAAAATGCCCGCACTAAACCCAAATAAGATTTGCTTTTAAATAGTGGGATGTAGCTCAAATCAATATCGTTGATGATGACTCTGTATGGTGGATTCTTTTTCATGAATCCGAGTATTTCGTGCTGTATTTTCTGATCGTGGAGTATTTTACTTGCTCTTTCTATTTGTTCTCCACTTATAAGCAGTTTTTTATCTAGTTTTTTGTTGTTGAACTTTTCTGTTTTGCGTAAGTTGGGTAATTGAAGCCTGTCAAATAAAGTTTTTCTGCGAATATTAGCAATCGCCTTTTGGGGAATATCCAGGGGTATGAATACACCACTGTAACTAGCTTTAATGCCAAGATGTTTGTGGTTTGAAGAGGCGGCGAAAAACCGGTTTGATCCGGGTTTGTCTGCAAACCAAATAGTGCGGGCATGCACGGTGTGGGTATGGTTCATGAAAAAGCTCATGTCCTTTACGTGGCTTTGAGGCTCTCGCCCAGTCCGTTTTGCGAAATCTTTCAAAATTTCTATTGCTGTTTTTTCTGCCATGAGCTTAATAATTATTTATTGTCTTGTTCTTCATCTTCGTTTTTTTGTCCTTTTTTCCAACGGCCAGAATCGTTCAGCGCTTTTGTGATAAGCCACTCCAATTGGCCATTAGTGCTGCGGAATTCATCCGCAGCCCATTTTTCCAACGCTTTCATTTTGTCTTCTTCAAGACGAAGTACGAATTTTCTTTTCGCCATAAATTTTAGTGGTTGAGTGTTCCGGCGTTTACAATTGGTGTAGCTGCTTCGTCGGAGCAAAGTACTACCATCAGGTTGCTTACCATTGAGGCTTTGCTTTCTTCATCTAGTGTAATCACCTCTTTGCCTTCAAATGCTTTTAGCGCCATGTCTACCATACCTACTGCTCCCTCTACTATTTTTTCTCTGGCAGCGATTATTGCAGATGCTTGTTGGCGGCGAAGCATGGCACTTGCAATTTCTTCGGCATAGGCAATATAGTTTATGCGTGCTTCAATTACATGAATCCCTGCCAATTCAAGTCTTTCGGAAATTTCTTTTTCAAGTTCATGATTAATTTGTTCTCCTCCTGACCGTAGGGTTAAATCCGCATCTTCGTCTTCAAAATTGTCGTATGGATATACACCTGCTATTTTACGCAGGGCAGCTTCACTTTGTACCAGCACAAAATGCTGGAAATCATCAACCTGAAATGCGGCTCTGAATGTTTCTTCAACTTTCCAAACCAATACCAGACCGATTTTAATGGGATTTCCAACCTTGTCGTTTACTTTGATGGGATCACTGTCGAAGTTGCGCGCTCTTAATGAAATTTTCTTTTTTACAAAAAAAGGATTAACCCAAAAAAATCCATAGTTTTTAATTGTGCCTTTGTATGCTCCAAATAGCACTAAAACAGCTGATTCGTTTGGGTTTACAATTACGAAGCCAATGCTCAGAATAAGTGACAGAAGGGTAATGATAAAAAGTGGTATAAATTTTACCACAATGACACCTGCAATTGAACCTACGAATAATAACAGAATTAGGGTCAACATTCCATATCCGTTAATGGCTTTAAAGGTTTTTTCTTGTTCCATAGTTTTTAATTTTAAAATGATATCAAATTGATATCACAATAATATGCTATTTTTTAATACGATCCAACTTTTTTTGAAAAAAAATTCAATCGCAAAATTTCTAATCAGCTTAAGTACATCTAATCATAATCCTTACCTTTACTAATTGTAAATTTTTATTAATTGCGAAATGGATAAAATACAATTAGCACCTCAACTGGAAGTATCCAGAATTATACACGGACATTGGCGACTGTTGGATTGGGGTTTGTCTGATAAGGAATTGGCAAACTTTATTGAGAAGCTTATGGCTCATGGGGTAACAACCTTTGATCATGCTGATATTTATGGCGATTACGCGTGTGAAGAAGCATTTGGGAAAGCGCTCAAGCTGAACAGGGGTTTGAGGGAAGATATGCAAATTATTACAAAATTCGGTATCAAGTTAATGTCAGACAAATATCCGGATAGGAAAGTTAAATCTTACGATTATTCTTACAACCACATTGTAAATTCAGCAGAGCAGTCGTTAAAAAAGCTTAATACAGATTATATCGATCTGTTGTTGTTACACAGGCCATCGCCATTTTTCGAACCTGAAGAAGTTGCGCGGGCCTTCGGTGACCTGAAGCAAAGTGGTAAAGTGCGGTATTTCGGAGTTTCCAATTTTAATCCCACGCAGTTTGAGATGCTGCAGTCTTATTTGGACGAGAAACTTTTGACCAATCAGGTGGAGATTTCACCGCTGAACATTGCAGCCTTTGAAGATGGAACTGTTGAGAGTGCTTTAAAGCACAGAATTAAACCAATGGCCTGGTCTCCATTGGCTGGCGGCAAGTTATTTAATCCTGTCAATGTTCATGAAGCTGAAGTTCAGAAAGTTGTAATTTCTGTAGGCGAGGAGCTAGGTGCCACAGGAATTGATCAGGTGGTTTACAGTTGGTTGTTAAAGCACCCGGCAGGTATTTTGCCAATTGTGGGTAGTGGCAAAATTGAACGATTACAAAATGCTGTTAAGGCGCTAAGTTTAAATATGACGGATGAGCAGTGGTACAGGATTTTTATTGCAGCGAAGGGGGAAGAGTTGCCATAAAAAAAACGACGGCTATACTTTTGTACAGCCGTCGGTTTACTTAATATTTCATAAATTATTCTTCACTATAATTTTGCTTCAGGTATTTGAGTGTTTCAAATGGTGTCTGCTTTTTCCGGTCGGCATAATCGTTAAGTTGTGAGTCGTTTATTTTGCCAATACGGAAGTACTTTGAATGCGGGTGTGCAAAATATAATCCACTGACTGAAGCATTGGGATACATGGCCATATTTTCAGTCAGTTTTATGCCGGCATTTTTTTCTGGATCGAGCAGCTCCCAGATTTTACGTTTTTCATCGTGGTCAGGGCAGGCCGGATATCCATAGGCTGGTCTGATGCCCTGGTATTTTTCTCTTAGCATGGCATCTACGGTGAGGTCTTCATCTGGTGCATAGCCCCACATCTTTTTACGAATCACTTCGTGCAGGTATTCTGCAAAAGCTTCTGCCAGCCGGTCGGCCAGTATTTTGACCATGATTACATGGTAGTCGTCATTTTGCTTTTTGAAATGGGCTTCTGCCTCTTCAAGGCCTATGCCGCCGGTTACAGCAAAGGCGCCTACATAGTCTTTTACATCAGCATCTGAAGGTGCTATAAAATCGGCCAGGCAGAGGTTCGGTCCATCTTTTTGTTCCTGGTTGCGCAGTTGGTTAAGGTACATCCTGATTTGGTTACGTTTTTCGTTTTCGTAAACAATGATGTCATCGCCGTAGCGTGCTGCCGGGAATATTCCTGCTACGCCACTGCATTTTAACCACTGATTAAGCTCTATTTCGTTAAGCAGTTGTTCTGTGTCATCGAGTAATTTGCGTGCCTCAGGGCCATTCACGGGGTCGCCAAGAATTGCCGGGTAACGGCCTTTCAGATCCCAGGCTCCAAAATAGAATGTCCAGTCGATGTATGGTCTGATATCTTCAATTTTTACATTGTCAAAGACTTTTACACCTGTTTCTTTTGGCTGATATACGGTTTCGTCGCTAAAGTCAAGTTGTATGGCATTGGCCCGGGCTTCTTCAATACTTCTTAACTCTACTTTGTGACGGTTTTCATATTTGTCGCGAATTTTATTGTATTTTTCATTAATTTCATTGGCAAACGCTTCGCTATTGCTGCCAATCAGGTTCTTAACTACACCCACGCTTCGCGAGGCATCTTTTACATGCACAACGCTGTGTTTGTAAGCCGGAGCAATTTTTACTGCGGTATGCAATTCTGATGTGGTGGCACCACCTATTAGTAGTGGTACTGTGAAACCTGCTTCATCCATTTTTTTGGCTACATCAACCATTTCGTCCAATGAGGGGGTGATAAGTCCACTTAAGCCAATAGCATCGACCTGGTAGTTATGTGCTTCCTCAAGTATTTTTTCAGCCGGTACCATCACACCTATGTCAATTACTTCGTAACTGTTGCATTCGAGTACTACCTGTACAATGTTTTTACCTATGTCGTGCACATCACCTTTGACTGTTGCCAGGAGTAATTTCCCTTTTTTCCTTGGTTCTGCACCAGCAGCTTCTTGAGCCTTTACAGTAGGTTCCAGATATTCCACAGCCTGTTTCATTACCCTGGCTGTTTTTACAACCTGTGGCAGGAACATACGTCCTTCACCAAATAAATCGCCAACGGTGTTCATCCCTTTCATGAGAGGGCCTTCAATAATCTCCAGGGCTTTGTCGTATTCTGCAATGGCTTCTTCAAGATCTTCTTCAAGATGGCTGCCTATGCCTTTAAGCAGACAATATTCCAGCCTGTCGTCAAGTTTTTTCTCTCGCCAGCTCTGTTTTTGTACTTCTGTTTCTTGTTTGTCTTTTACATTTTCTGCAAAAATCATGAGGCGCTCAGTAGCATCAGCGCGTTTGTTAAGTACAAGGTCTTCGGTTAGTGTTAGTAAATCAGGTTCGATATCGTTATAGACCTGCAGTAGGTTTGGGTTCACAATGCCCATGGTGAGTCCTGCTTTAATGGCATGATAGAGAAAGACGGCGTGTATGGCTTCTCTCACGGTATTGTTTCCCCTGAAACTAAATGAAAGGTTGCTTATGCCACCGCTGATTTTGGCGTGTGGTAAATTTTCTGTGATCCATTTGCAGGCCTGTATGAAATCTATTGCATAGTTGTTATGCTCTTTTATACCCGTGCCGATGGCCAGCACATTCGGGTCAAAGATGATATTTTCAGGCGGGAAGTCAGCCTTTTGTGTTAATATATCATACGATCTTTGTGCGATATTTTTTTTGCGTTCAAAAACATCGGCCTGGCCGGTTTCATCAAAAAGCATCACTACCACGGCTGCTCCATATTGCTTAACGGTTTTGGCACGTCTTATAAATTCTTCTTCGCCATCTTTAAGGCTTATTGAGTTTACAATGGGTTTGCCTTGTACACACTTCAATCCTGCTTCAATAACATTCCACCGCGATGAGTCAATCATGATGGGTACCTTTGCAATGTCTGGTTCTGCTGCTATCAGGTTCAGAAATTTTACCATCGCAGCTTCATCATCAAGCATGGCATCGTCCATGCATACATCAACAACCTGTGCGCCGCCTTCTACCTGGTTTCTGGCCACATCTAATGCTTCCTCGTGTTTCTCTTCACGTATTAACCTGGCAAATTTTTTGGATCCGGCTACATTGGTGCGTTCTCCAATGTTTACAAAGTTTAATTCAGGTGTGATTTCCAGCATTTCAAGACCGCTGAAACGTGTTACAGGCTTGTATTCGGGTGCTTTTCGAGGTGTGTGTTTTTCGGCGACCTCTGCAATAGCTTTAACGTGGTCTGGTCTTGTTCCGCAGCAGCCACCAATGATGTTTACCCAACCTTTGCTGAGATACATTTCAATAAGATCGGCCATTTCCCTGGCAGACTGGTCATATTCACCGAGTTCATTTGGCAGGCCGGCATTGGGATGCGCGCTTGTGTATACAGTAGATAAATTTGATAATTCTTCGATGTAGGGTGTGAGCTGTTCAGCGCCGAGTGCACAGTTCAATCCAAATGAAAATATATTCCCGTGCATCATTGATGTATAAAAGGCCTTAAGCGTTTGTCCGCTGAGTGTTCGGCCGCTTGCATCTGTAATTGTTCCGCTAACCATAATTGGCACCTGGGTACCCTGCTCTTTATTCACTTCTTCAATGGCATACAGTGCAGCTTTTGCATTGAGTGTGTCGAAAATCGTTTCAATAAGTAGTAGATCTACGCCACCTTCAATTAATGCTGCAGCTTGCTCTTTGTATGCTTCGTAAAGGTCGTCGAAATTTACTTTACGAAAACCCGGATTGCTCACATCGGGCGATAAAGAAGCTGTTTGATTTGTGGGGCCCATAGAGCCGGCTACAAATCTTGGCCGGTCGGGGGTGCTGAGCTCATCAGCTGCTTCCCGGGCAAGTTTGGCCGCATTATAATTGATGAGGTGCACCATTCCTTCGAGTCCGTAATCAGCCTGAGATATAGCATTACCGTTAAATGTATTGGTCTCAATGATGTCGGCCCCGGCCTCAATGTATTTTTTATGTATTTCGAGTACGGCTTCAGGGTGCGAAATATTGAGTAATTCATTGTTACCTTTGTAATTTTCGCCGCTCTCGGGTATCGATTCATGATGATAGTCTTCTTCCTGAAAATTATATGCCTGC
Organism: Salinivirga sp.; assembly: GCF_035268865.1. GTDB lineage: Bacteria > Bacteroidota > Bacteroidia > Bacteroidales > Salinivirgaceae > Salinivirga. Next base: position 13,717 of record NZ_DATFKB010000110.1, read on the forward strand.
AGCATTGTACCCATGGCGCCATCGAGCACCAGAATGCGTTTTTTTACTGCTTCGTAAATGTTGGGTTCGTTTTTCATCCGGTTATAATTTTGATTCTAAGGGCCGGATAGAGCTTGCCATGATCAGCCAAATATCCGGCAAAAAGAATTTGTAGGTTCATTATAATTATGCGAGTGTATGTTGAGTTTTTTGTCATGGCTTGGTTCATAGATTATATCATTAAATACTAATTTACCGGAGTGAGTTTTTGCCGGTAATGCTTTTTATTTGTGTAATGGGTGATAATACTTTCGTTGCTGATATTGCGTAGTGCCATAAAAGAAACAAATTTACGTAAATTCTCACTATTTATCAATAAATCAGCCAGCTTTACTGTACCTACGGTGTAATGAAAAGCAGGCCCGATATATTGTTCTTCAATTGTTTGCAGTGGTAGAATGTCAATGGTCTCAGGCTTTTCGTAGCGGAAATACAATTTTAGGAGAATGTCGTCTGACACCCCGGGAGGTTTCGGCAGGTGTAGCTTTTTGTATTCATATTTGTACTGATGGCTCAGGGCCGAAATGTCTGACAATACTGCAGAGCCTGTGGGATGCCCGCCGGCGCCTTTGCCAAACATTAATTGTTTATCGTAAGCATCACCTTCAATGATTACACCATTGAACTCGTCGTCTACATTGTAAAGATAGTTTTTTGGTTCCACAAATGCAGGCATCACAAATAGAGCGACTTTATTGCCCGGTACTTTGCATGCATGTGCAATAAGTTTAATTTTTAAACCCTTTTCGCGTGCAAACCTGATGTCGCTCTCTGAGATGCCTGAAATGCCGGTAAAGAAAACATCTTTAGGTTTTACTATTGTTCCAAAGCCATGTAATGTAAGTATAATAAGTTTGTACATAGCATCGAAACCATCTACATCAAACACAGGATCGTGCTCGGCAAAACCCTTTTCCTGTGCTTCTGTCAGAGCTTCATTATAACTTTTATTATGCCGGTACATCTGTGTGAGGATGTAGTTTGACGATCCGTTTAAAATTCCGGTAATGTTTTGGAGTAGGTCGTTGTCATAATATTCTTCCAGATTTCTTATCACTGGTATACTGCCACATGCAGAAGCATCGTAAAGTATGCTTTGCCCTGTTTTGTTTTGCAGTTCGATGATTTCTTGCAGGTTTTCAGCAATCATTTTTTTATTTCCACTGACAACGTTTTTCCCATTTTTAAATGCTGTTTTTAGAATTTTAAATGCTTCAATATCATCGTTTATAAGTTCAACAACAGTGTCAATCTCGGTTGATTCTGTAATTTCACGCGTGTCGAAACTGAGGTTTTTAATCTCGATATTTCTTTTTTTATTCGGGTTTCTGGCTACTACTTTTTCTATAACTGCGCTTGTTGAGGGTGATTTTTGCAAAACTTCATAGAGTGATTGGCCTACGGTTCCAAATCCCAAGATGCCTATTTTAAGTTTTTTGTGCTTCATGTGTTGGTTTTTTAAATGTTTAGTTTGTTCTTAATTATTGCAGAGACCTTCCTGCTTTCTGTCAGAAATGCGTCGTGCCCAAAATCTGACGCGATTATTTGCAATGTTGCACCGGGTATCATTTCTGCCAATTGATGCTGTTCCCGGGGTGGGAACAAATTATCGTGCGTAAATCCAATAACCAGCACAGGTATATTAACTTTTGAGAGTGCTGCATGGGCATCAGTATTTTTTCGCGATACATCGTGGCTGTTGAAAAGGTCAATCATAAACTCATATGCATCAGGCGAGAATCTTTTTACGAGTTTTTCGCCCTGATATTGCTGATAGGTTGCAGCATAAAACTCATTCATCTCATTTTTGCCTTGTTGTGTGCTGTTGTATGCCTCTGCTGATCGATAGCTTAACATGGCAATAGCCCTGGCAGTGGCAAGCCCTGCCTTTTTGTTTTGTCTATTAATGGCCATGCGCTGGGTTTCATTAATTGCGATGTTCCACGGTGATGCATAATAGCTCGTCGCTACCAGTGCCAGTTTTTTTACAGGTAATGTGTTTGCGATAGCCCATTCTAATGCAAGAAAACCTCCGATTGAGGGTCCGGTTAAAATATGAATTTGTTTAATACCCAGTTGCACTGTCATTAGGTCGAACATATTTGCGATATCGCGTGCAGTTATTTTTAAATTTTTTTTATCTGGCAAATCTGCGGCTGATTTCAACTCTTTTGGTGTAGAGGAGCCATAGCATGAGCCGGGTGTGTTGGGGCAAATGATAAAATATTTATTGGTGTCGAAGGTTTTGCCGGGACCAATCAGTCCCGGCCACCATGCTGCTGCATTGCTGTCGGCAGTGAGGCCATGGCAAATCCAAATGACATTATCGGCCCGGGAGTTGAGCTTGCCCCATGAATGATAAAATATGCGAATTGCAGAGAGCTCTGTTCCCGATTCTGTTATGAAATGCCGAAGTGTGACTCTTTCCGTACGCTTTGCCACCTCTTTATTTATTGTTTTTAGTTCCATTATTGTTGCTATTTTGATTGAAGTTTGAAAAGTGCATTTTTGAAATCATTTATAATATCTGCTGAATGTTCAATACCACACGAAACTCTGATTTGTGCAGCTTCAACACCTGCAGCTTTTTGCTGCTCCGGGGTCAACTGTTGATGCGTTGTAATTGCTGGTTGAATGACAAGTGTTCTGTTATCGCCTACATTTGCCATATGGCCGGCGAGCTCTAAATGATCGATTATAAATGATGCAGATTTTGCGCCTCCGTTTACCGTAAAACTTAATACTGCCCCATATCCGTTTTCCAGATATTTTTGAGCTTCTTTATGCGAAGGATGATTTTCCAGCCCTGGATAGCACACATCTTTAACTTGTTCATGTTTGTTAAGGTATTGAGCAAGTTCTTTTGCATTTTCTGCCTGTTTTTGGGCTCTTAGCGATAATGTTTCAAGGCCTTGCAGGAGCATAAAACTGTTAAAGGGACTTTGAACCGGACCGAGATCTCTCAAAAGTTCTGCCCTTGCTCTTGCAGTAAAGGCTAATTCGCCGAACGTTTCACTGAAATTAATCCCGTGGTAACCAGGAGAAGGCTGGTTAAGTAGCGGGAATCGTTCGTTTGACCAGTCAAATTGACCACCGTCGATAATGATTCCACCCATACTTGTGCCATGTCCGCCAATCCATTTTGTGGCAGAGTGCAATACTATGTGCGCTCCATAATCTATTGGTCTGCAGAAATGACCGCCAGCTCCAAAGGTATTGTCAACAACTACCGGGATTTCATACTTGTTTGCAACTTCTACAAGCTTTTCAAAATCGGGTATCCTGAATGATGGATTACCTATCGTCTCCAGGTAAATGGCTTTTGTGTTTGCATCGATAAGCGACTCAAATGATTTCGCACCTAGGTCTTTTGTGAATCTTACATCGATACCAAAATTGCGGAATGTGACATTGAATTGGTTATGCGTGCCTCCATACAAGAATGGAGCAGTAACGATATTATCGCCTTGTTTGGCAAGGGTTGTAACGGTGATTAGCTGGGCTGCATGACCCGATGCCACCGCAAGTGCAGCAGCTCCGTTTTCCATATCAGCAATGCGCGATTCCAGAATGGCATTTGTGGGGTTACCCAGTCGACTATATATATTTCCGCTTTCTTCAAGGCTGAATAGTCTTTTCGCATGTTCTGAGTCGTTGAAATAAAACGCATTGGATTGGTATATGGGTGTTACCCGTGCACCAGTACTATCATCTTTTTTATAACCTGAGTGTATTTGCTTTGTTTGAAAATGCATAGTTTATTCTTTTTTTGTCCTACAATTGATTTGTTTAGGGTGTACCTTCCCCATTCAGCACCAGGCGTGGTTTTTACTTATCTGTTGCTGTCAGAGATTTTAATCTATGTTAAATGAGAGAGGGTGTATGATTATCAGGCATAATTCCGGCCTCTCTTGCCCTGTAAGGTTGATGTATTTTGATTTTTATTGGCATACTAGATTATTTGTGGGGTTCGGATTATGTTCACAGACGCTTCTTTATTAACGTAGAAACCATTATGAAAAAATTGTGCTGCTGTGGTTCTTGAGTCTTCCCGGACGCTTATTTTTATGTGGTGATCAGAATAATTTATAATTTTTGATGATGGGTGTCTTGTTTTCCACTGGCTCACTAAAATGAGTGCTGCCGGAATATTTCTTGATAATATGGTTAATGCTGATCCTGAATATTTGTCAAGATGTTGTTTGTTGCCTGTCGTAATAATAATGGGTTTTTCGGTAGTTTTTCCTGAACCTTGTATAATGGTCACAGGGTTGTTCAGGGTGTTGGGATTATTGAAGTGAATTTGAATGTCGGTATTTTTTATTTCCTGCGTTACCCTGGGGTGAATGATAGCAGCACCGGTTTGCTCCATAATACTAAGGGCATTAAAGTTCAGGTGCTTCACCAGCTGAGTTTTGCCAACAGATTTAGGATCTGCACTGCGTACCCCCTGCGTATCTTTCCAGAAAACCAGTTTCGATGCATTGAGTTTTGCAGCAATGAACGCGGCACTATAGTCTGAGCCTCCACGGCCCACCAGACAGATGTTTCCTTTTTCAGAAATACCATAAAATCCCGGTACAATTGTGATTTTGTCGGTAATAGTGCTGCGCTTGAGTTTACTCACATTTAAATCGATAAAACTGGATGAAAGTGGCTCGCCGGTTGTTTTAAGGTCAAAATCCCCTGGACATTGCAATGAACTTTTCACAAATTGTTTTATCGCAGATGATAATATAATTGCAGACAATCTTTCTCCATAACTCAATATCAGGGCTAGTTTATGCTGGCTTTCTGTTGCAGTATAAAGTTCTATTTCCTCTGATATTTCGGTTATTGTGTCATTGGTTTTATTTTTTAAGTTTTGTCTTGTGTCTGCGTCTTCAATGAGGAAGTTTATCCAACCATCATGAATACTCCTTAATTCCTTAATTTGTTTTTTCGGGGATTTCGTGCTGTTACAGGCCCGGTTTATTAGATCTGTTACCCCAAACAAGGCAGAAACAACAACTAATTTTCTGGGGTCAGTGGAGATTAACCGTTTGATTATTATTTTGGTTTCAGCTGGGTCTTTAAGTACCGACCCACCAATTTTGTGAACTTCTGTATTTTGCATAGCATGAATATTTAGGTTTGAAAATGCGTAAAAGCGTCCTTCTGGGTTATTTGGGAGCCAGAAATTAGCAGCTACGCATTCGCATGCAATGCGAACATGAAGAACATAATGTGAAAGCCTGAAATCTAAGTTTGGATGGTGTGGGTAAGTTGTAAATACGTTTCATAATCTACATTTTAGTTATAATTCCCTTTTGGGCAGGTTGTGGCACCTTGCTTTAGCCGGTTGCCAGAGCATCTGCGAGCCTGTTCTCTCCGCTCTTCTTTATAACTCAATCTAAAAACGTTCGTACGATTAATAGATTGAAACTTTTGCAAAGAAATGGTAATTTATTTTAATGAGCAAAAAAAATGTCGTTCTCAGGTAGAACGACATTTTTATAAAAAAGTTTATATTTTATTCCGTTTCTTTAAAACCAACCAATATGGCAACGCAGCCATTTTTTAATTTTTCGCCGGCTTCGTCTGATTCCGGGATTTCTAACTCAACAATAATTTGTTGGGTTGTGTTGGAGGTAAAATCCCACAGGCTGGCCATTTCATGTTTGCTGTTATCAAATAATACCTTGTCGTTGATATCTTTCAGTTTGAAATTTACATCACCAAGCTGGTCTTCGGCACAAACCAGCACGCGATATTCCTGGTCGGCATAAAAAGTTAGCATAAGCTCGGCAATATCTCCTTCGTTGAGAAGCGCACTGTTTACCTGTCCGTTGAAGATATAAGGATCAAGTTTCGGCACACAGGATTTTTTTGTGTATTTACGACATTGCCCTTGTGCCTCGCCAATTAATGTAAATGAGAGCAAAGCTGTGAGAATTATGATGATCGCGTTTTTCATTTTTACCGAATTTTTATACAATATTAGCATTTTCAATCATGAAGACCAAAAATTTATGGGTTTGTAATATCTTTTCTAAGGTCATTTATAAAGCTTTGAATGCTTTGAAGTGTTTCCTGATCTATTTCAACTCTGGTGTTTCCTTTTATTGTGGTCTTTCCCTTGCTTGAATCTGTTTCTATTCCACTATTTTTGGTTTCAATTGTAACATCTTCATAAATGACATATAATTCTTCAAGGTCGGCAAGTACTTGCCCTGATTTGTGGTTTGTTCTTACGTGCGGTTTAATAAGTTCTATGAGGCTTGCAAGTGATAATTTTTGTTCGGCAACACGTCGTAAAACTTTTTCGTTTGGCTTTTCTTTATTCATTGATTGAAGTGCAAGGTAATTACCTTCAATCCAACCACCTGTGATAATCATTGCGGCTACAATGCCACGGTTGTTTTCTTTCAGGTAAATATCCATATCACTATAAATTTCAGTGATGATGTGAAGCAGTGTGTCGCGGTTATTAATGTGTTTTTCAATCTTGTCCAGCGCGAATGTTTCTTTGTCCTGGGGTATCTGCAATGATTCTGTCAGCTCCCTAATAACTGCCAGGAAATTTACAGCCTCCTGCACCTGATCAAAAATACGGGCATAACTTAAGTCGGCCCCATATACACCCAGGTTAAGTGCCTGCGTGGTTTGGTCTATGTAATACTGTTTGTTTTCTGTGGGATTTGTAAGTTCTGAATTGAATTGCATCCCTGCGTCTCTTGTCATCTGTGCCATTTCAAGTGGAGATGGCACATTGTAAAAAATTTGTTCTACAAGTTTTTTGTCCTGGGAATTTGTCGTAGCCTGATCTGTTTTAGAAGCTTCTACCTTCTTTTCCTGGCTTGTGTTACATGCTGATGTCAGAAAAATAATAATTGAGAAAAATATGATTTTTTGCACGGCTAAATTTTTTTGAAAAGATACAAACAATATATGTTACAACAAATATGCTTTACCCTTTTTTTGGCGAAAAGGTTACGGGAATTTACGATATTTCTATCAGGAATGTTTTAAAATTCGCTTAAAAAATGTTTTAAAGTGCTGTTAGCTTTTATGTTTTCCTCTGTGTTTTTTCTTTTTCCTTTTCTGTACACTAAACCCAAACTTGCCCAGTTTTTTGCCAAGACTATAATATTTTCCGTGGCTGTAGGCAATTAACCCTGCTTTATCCAGCCTGAATGCATCTTTCGAATCAAAAAATTCTTTTGAAGCTTTTATGTTCACCACCTCTGCTATGAACATGTCATGTGAGCCCAGTGGAATTATTTGTTGAGTTTTGCACTCAATATTCAATGGCGATTCCTTTATAATTGGGGCCCCGACTTTCTCTGCCGGTCCGGGTGTGAGATTCATTTCTTTAAATTTATCATAATCGCGACCCGATCTTACGCCGCACCAGTCGGTTGCCCGCGCAAGCTTTTCTGTGGTCAGGTTAATTACAAAATCCCCTGTTTGCTTTAATATATCGTATGAATGGCGTTCTTTCCTTACAGAAATGTAGCACATTGGCGGCTTTGAATTTACTGTGCCTGTCCAGGCTATTGTAATCAGATTATAGTCTTTTTCATCATGACCACAGCTTACAATAGTGGCTGGTAAAGGGTATATCAGAGTTCCTGGTTTCCAGTTTATTTTTTCCATATTTAAGTAATTTTCCTGAAAGTTTTGATGTGTTAATTTAATACAAACATAATGAAGCAAACCCGATATCCCTTATTTTTAAACTATCTTTGAATAGAATTTCAGTTTTATCTTATTCATTAATGCTTATAAATAAGTTGGATATGAACTATGCCATGACCAAATTTTGTCAAACAAACAAAAGGTTATAATGAATGTGAAATCTATGTTTATTAGGAATTTAATTCATCATGGCGAACTCATCCCCTTTGGAGGGGCAGGTTATGACTACTAAAATCAAAATTATATTATGAAAACTGGCCGGATACTTATCATTCTGTTAACTGTTGTAATTGCCGCAGGAACAATTTATTTTTATTTTAAAAAGGACGACCGTCCGCTAACGGACTTGCGCACTTATCTCGATGAGCATGCTGTATTATACCATCATTACGATAGTAAAACAGTAGAGCGTATAACGCATTGGAGGGGAGGTGAGGCTGATTCAGAAAATGATTTACTAGGTATATTACCCGATTCTGCACTCGCAATGCATCAAGTGAAAGCAGGCCGGGTTTTGGTATCATGGCATCTGACTCGTCAAAAAACTTTATCGCCACTATATTGGATATTTACAGATGAGAATTATGAATTGGCGGACGATACCTTTTTTGAAGGTAAAAGCGTAGCTAATCTTACCGAGATTAAAGAACCGCAAAAGTTTTTTATGGCTAAAGGCACAAAGCTAATAGTGCTTGGAACCGATGGCGAGTTAATGGAAAAAACGGCTGAGAATGAATTATATGCAGGTTCATTCTTACGTGAGTTTCCACATAATCAATTTGAAGGCAACACGAAGCAAGCATTTGCCTGGTTGAAAAAGCAAAGTTCATTGTTTCGAAACATGCCGGTAAAGGCTTCTAAATATCGTTTAGTAATTCATAAGGTACAGGATGCCTATTATTATAAACTTGCTATAGACAGTATTCAACAGGTTTGCGGGGACCTTAATGCCGATAATTTTCATAAAAACATACCTGTTTCAGCCACCGGCGCCGTACAATATGCATTCGGCGATGCTGGGTGCATACGCAATTTCATGAACGATGAAAAAGCCCAAATACTCTGGGATGCTGAAGATAAATATCAATTTAAATTTAACAGCTTAATTGATGCCTGGGTTGATGGAAGCATAACATGGATGCATTGTAATTTCAATGGTATATCTGAGGATATTGCAATGGTAAAGTTACGATATGATGCTGCACCTTTTGCAACGGGTAATCGTTTTTTTACTGAATACGAAACCATCAGGATAAAAAATGGCGAGAATAAAAAAAACTATACTATTGCACGGATGCTGCCCGATGAGCTTTCTCAAATATGTTTCGGAAATTCAGAGACCACAGAAAAGTTATATGTCACTCAATTGAGAGATCATTTATACTTTTCACAAAATAAACAGGCTTTACTTATGCTTTTAAATGAGCTTGTTAATGGACAGTTTGTAAAAGGCTTTTCTAACCAAAAAAACAATTCAGGTAGAGTTTTTATCCGGATTCCCGGAGTATTGGAAAAGAAAGAGATGAAAGATTTTGAAAATAATTGGATCATTGAAGGCTTAGCCGGAATAACAGATGAAGGAATCTTAATTCAAGGCAGTGTTTTTAAACAGAACAATTAGAAATTCTCAAGTTATTTTTATAAATTGTTACAAGCTTTTAGGGAAATTAGTCCACAAATAGAATCTAAATTTTGACTGATGCAAAGATTATTGATGGTATTTGTTTTTTTATTTTTGATTAGCTCGAATTCTGTGCTCTTGGGTTCTATAGACTCTCTCTCATATTATTATGCCCGGGATGATTACAAAAATGCATTGCGCCACCTTAAAAAAGTTGATAAAACTGCACTATCTGATCAACAGTATGCTGATTATTGCATAATAGGCGCCGAATTGAATCATTACATAGGCGATTTTAATAAAGCCATAGAATTTTTCGACAGGGCAAGGAAAATCAAATGGCTCGATAAAGAAGACGAGATTGAAATTTTGATGTCAGGGTTTAAAACATACATTGATATAGCAGACCGAAAAAATGCGGAACCAATTTTTGGAGAACTTGAAAAGAAAATAGAAAAACATGACGTCGATTCCGCATTATTGCTGAAATACAATTTGTTGGTAGTGAATTATTTCGATTTGATAGGAGAGCGAGATAAGTCTATGAGATATGCCTTAAAGGCACTGAATTTAATAGATGCTTCAGGTACATTGGCACACAAAACTTCCATTTACATTACCATTGGTGAAATAATGCGAACCAATAATAAACCTCAGAAAGCATTAAAATACTATGCCAAAGCGGAGGAAATAGCCAAAAAGGAAAAACTCTATAATGCACTTGGGAAAATATATAACAATCAATCTATTGTAGCAAAAGATGCTGGTGATATCAAAAAAAGCCTCGAGAAGCTTGAGAATAGTGCTCGCATGTATCGACTGGGAAGGGGCGAAGTTGCTGCTGCACCGGCATATTATAATTTAGGAATACAATACATTGATGCCGGTGAACATAAAAGGGGACAGAAATATATAAGAAAAGTACTCGATATAGGTATTGCAAATGGTTTCGATAAAGCCAAATATTTTGGTTTTTATGGAATGGGATATTATTACGATACGCTTAATCAATTTGAAGAAGCTGAACATTATTACCTTAAAGCCCTCGAAATAGCAAAACTACAGAAAAATCCTCCCAATTCGGGAAGAGTTTATGAGTCCCTTTACAAGTTATATGACAAAAACAACCTTTCAGAGAAGGCATTAAAGTATTATGTGTTAAATCATGAGATAATAGATAGCCTGAAAATTAGTGAGAACGAGGCTGTTATTGAAGGCCTGGAGGCTAAGTATCAGTTGGCACAAAAGGAAAAGGAGAATAAGGCATTAAGGCTCAAGCAAACACATCAGCGATTTTCTTTTTTCGTTGGCGGAGGTATTATTCTTATACTCATTATCGTATTGGTGTTTTTATACGTGACCCTGCGGAATAAGCGCCGGCAGAATAAATTATTAGCACTTCAGAAAGAGCAAATAGACAATAAGAACAACCAATTGAGTGAGTTAAATGAAGCAGTGCTTGAGCAAAAACAACAACTTGAAGAAGTAAATCATATTAAAGATTCCATGTTCAGTATCATTTCGCACGATCTTCGGAGTCCTTTAAGTTCGGTATATATGCTTATGCGGATGATTAATGAACAGGGACTTGATACAGAAAAAGGCCTCTCAATGGTAAAAGAATTATCAAGAGAAGTGAATCAATCATTGTTTCTTTTGAATAACTTAATGATATGGGCCAATATTAATATTCAGGAAATTCAACCCTATTTTGAATCATTTTCAGTTCGAAGTATTGTTGATGAGGCTGTAAGTTTTTTTAAAAATGATTTGGAGTTCAAGAAACTCACAATAAATACCAAACTTGATGAAAACCCACAGGTTTGGGCCGATTTAAATATGACCCAGTCTGTTTTACAGAATTTGTTATCTAATGCCATAAAATTTAGCGACGATTCGGGTGAAATTGAAATTAAAGCCACACAGGAAGCAGATAAAGTGTGCATAGCAGTGGAAGATTATGGTGTGGGCATAGCGCCTGAAAAAATTAATGAGATACTTGAACCTGCTGTAAGATTGCAAAAAGGGACTTTGGGAGAACGAGGTGTAGGTCTGGGTTTACATATTTCAAATATCTATATGCAGGCCATGGAGGGCGAATTAAAAATAGTAGAAAAACAACCCGGTACCCGGGCTGAGGTGTGGTTTATTTTAGGTGACTAATTCTGACTTTGAACAGTGCTTTTACCAGCGGACTTCAACCTTCTTTTCATTTGTCGCTGCCCGGCCAGGTTTACAAAATATACGCCGGCAAAAACCAAACCGGTTGATATTACTTTCAGCCATGTAAGATGGTCTTGAAGCATAATGATAGCTACAACGCTGGCAATAACCGGCTGAGAATAAATATACGTACTGGCAAGGGTAGGGCTAACCCATTTCATGGCTACAATATTAAGCAGATAGGCAAAAAATGTTGTGAAAATCACTACATATCCAATAGATAACCATACTTCTGTTGTGAAATTGCTAAAATCAGTAGTGCTGAATTGACCGAAACCTACCGGAATAATAATAAAAGAACCAAAAAGGAATACCCATTTTATTACTGTGAGCGGGTGGTATTTCTTCATTAGTGGTTTTACCAGTACAAGATACATGGCATATGAACTGGTGTTGCCCAGCATAAGAAGGTTGCCGACAAAATGTTCAGAGTCTAACGATACATTCCCGCCAGAAGTGATTAATAATATGGCTCCGGAGCCTCCAAGTATAATCCCCAATGTTTTTCGCCAGGTAATACGTTCACCAAGCAATACAAGTGCTGCAACAAGCACCACTATCGGATTAGCTGTCATAATGATACTGGCATCAATAGGTGTGGTGAAATTTAATCCGGCAAGGAACATCATTTGGTTAAATGCCACCCCAAACATTCCACATAGCGCAAGTCTGTATAAATCTTTGCGTTTTACTTGCTCTTTTACTCCAAATGAAGCGAATGTCCAAAAAAGCAGCACGCCGCCAATTGCCCTCATCACTACCAGGGCAAAAGGATTTACATAATCGGGCATAATCCATTTCGCTACCGAATAGTTTACTCCGTATATCAGGTTGGCTCCGATAAGGGCCGCGTGTGCTAAAAGACGTTTGCTCATTTATTCAAATCTGGCAGTGTAAAAAAACATAAAACTATTAACTTGCGCTGCATGACTGACAAAAAACGTACAAAAAAGTTCGCTGAGGTTATTTTGCCATTGGCAGCTGAGGGTACCTTTACCTATGAGATCCCATATGATTTTGATTATGTGGGTGTTGGTAGTCGTGTGCTTGTAAATTTTGGCAAGCAAAAAATGTACGCCGGAATTGTCAGAGCCTTGCATAACAATGCCCCCAGCTATAATACCAAGCCGCTGTCTGATGTGTTGGAAAAAGATCCGGTAGTTCCTGAAGTTTCTTTAAAATTTTGGGAATGGATGGCAGAATATTATATGTGTACCCTTGGAGAAGTTTGTGAGGCTGCACTGCCCGCTATGTTTAAAATTCATAGTGAGACCCGAATTTTTGCTATCGAAAAAACAGTTCCCGAAACCCTTGAGCAAGATGATGCGCGAACTCTGCTCCAAATAATCATTGCCCACCAGGAAATGCGGATAAAAGAGCTGCTCACGCATTTTTCGTCACAAAAGTTGATGCGGCTAATAAAAACACTTACTGCCGAAAAGTATATTGGTATTCGTGAAGCTGTAAGCGAACAATATAAACCAAAGGTGACACGTACACTCCGGTTGAATTATAATTTGGCTGCTAAAGGAAATGTTGACCTTAAGGAGTTAAAACGTGCGCCGGCACAAAAAAAAGTACTCGAGTATTTCTGGAAAGCGCAGGGCGCTGCAGCTCGCAAGGCAGTAAAGGAAGGGGCAGGTGTTTCGGATGCTGTCCTGAAGTCGCTGATTGATAAAGGCTGGCTAATCGAGGAGGAATATGTAGTGGATCGACTGGTAGAACAGGTGGCTGAGCCTGAGCCGCTACCCCAATTATCGGCCAAACAGCATGAAGTATTTGAAACGATTTTAAGTGAATGGGAAAAACAAAAACCCACCTTGCTTTATGGGGTGACTTCCAGTGGCAAAACTGAGGTGTATTTTCATTTAATATCGCGTATTATTCAAGAAGGGAAGCAGGCATTGGTGTTGTTGCCCGAAATTGCACTTACCGGCCAGTTGGTGCACCGTTTTAGGAAAGTATTTGGAGAAAAGGTAGCTGTTTACCACTCACGTATTCATGCTGCGCAACGCATTGAAATGTGGCATGATGTGCGCAAAGGCGAGCGGTTCCAGGTAATAATCGGGCCTCGTTCAGCCATTTTTTTACCTTACAGAAATTTAGGCTGCATAATTGTTGATGAGGAACACGATCGTTCATATAAACAGCAAGATCCTGCCCCGCGCTACAACGCCCGCGATGCTGCCATTGTTTTATCTAACCTGTATAAGGCCAAAGTGCTTATGGGAACTGCTACGCCTTCACTTGAAAGCCTGGCAAACCATAAAGCAAAAAAGTATGCATTGGTGAAACTTGTAGAGCGGTTTGGTGCCTTTACACATCCTGAGATTGTAATAGTAGATTATGCCAAGTGGTGGCGCAGGAGAAAGGTTCGCGCTCATTTAACGCCTATTTTATTGAGTGCTGTTACAGAGGAGCTTGAGGCTGGCAAGCAGGTTATTCTTTTTCAGAATCGCAGGGGCTTTAGTCCTTATCTGCAATGTTTCGATTGCGGCCACATTCCTGTTTGTCCCCATTGCGATGTGCGCCTCACATACCACAAAAGAGATAATAGGTTAGTTTGCCATTATTGTGGCTTTTCGGTACGTAATGCCGGCAAATGCGTGGAGTGTGGAAATGTGAATATGAAAACAATGGGTTTTGGTACAGAAAAGATAGAAGAGGAATTGCAAGCCATACTTCCTGATGCCCGTATTGCGCGTTTCGATCAGGATGCTACCCGGCGAAAAAACAGCCATGAACGTATAATAGGCCAATTCGATCAGGGTGAGATTGATATATTGGTAGGTACGCAAATGGTGACCAAAGGGCTTGATTTCAGAAATGTGAATTTGGTGGGTGTACTTAATGCCGACAATTTATTTAGTTTCCCAGATTTCAGATCTTTTGAGCGGAGTATGCAGCTGTTGATGCAGGTGGCGGGGCGGGCCGGCCGCCACGCAGACAATGGGCAGGTTATCATACAAACCTCTCAACCTGAGCATTCTGTAATCAGCTATTTGCAGGAAGGGAATTATGGCGTATTTGCTGAACAAGAACTTCAGCAACGTTATCAGTTTGCTTACCCACCTTTTACCCGCATTTTGGCTGTGACTTTAAAGCATAAAAAATACGAAGTTTGTAAAAGAGCAGCCAACCTGTTGGCCACTGCCTGTAAAAAAATTAGTGGGTTGCAGGTTTTGGGGCCCCAGGCACCTGTAATTGGGAGAATACAGACTTATTACATCATGGAGCTGACACTCAAGATGGAGCGGTCGGCCCAAACACTGGAGATTAAATCTGCTGTGAATAATGCCATCGCTAAAGTTCGCCAGGCCGAAGGGCTGAAGAGTGTAATCATCAATCCGGATATGGACCCATATTAGCATCCGGTCAACCCTCACAGGGTGGGTTTGGTATTTGTTTTTTCTTTTTGCCGGGGCAAAGAATTATAGTCCCGTCAAATTACACCTCATGGAAGTATACTACGACTTTAGCGTTTTTTAATGTACTGTCTTATCATTCTTTTGAGTTTGTTGCTTTCTATGGGTTTGGAGATGAAGTCGGTGCAGCCGGCTCTGAGCGCTTCCTGTCTTGAGCTTCCCGAAGCATAGGCCGTTTGTGCAATTATTGGTATGTGCGGATCCATTTCTCTTATGTGGCGTGTTGCATCAAGGCCATTCATTACGGGCATTTTTATGTCCATTAAGATCATGTCGATCGTTTCATGTTGAAACTTGTCTATCACTTCAGTGCCATTTTTTGCAAAAATAAGTTCAGCTTTGTCTGTTTCCAGGAGTTCCTGCAGGTACATTTTACTTGTTTCGTCATCTTCAGCAATTAAGATTTTTACTTTTTGATCAATATCGATATTGTCTTCATTCTGTGCAGTTCGCTGTGTCTGTTCTGTTGGGATATAAGGTAAAGTAAAGTAAAAGGTAGCCCCTTCGTTTACTTGAGAATCGACCCAGATT
Organism: Salinivirga sp.; assembly: GCF_035268865.1. Classification (GTDB taxonomy): domain Bacteria; phylum Bacteroidota; class Bacteroidia; order Bacteroidales; family Salinivirgaceae; genus Salinivirga. The sequence continues at coordinate 29,236 of NZ_DATFKB010000110.1, forward strand.
TCTCCTCCCATAGCTTCTACGAAAGCTTTTGATATTGCTAAACCGAGACCGCTTCCTTCCTCTTCTCTGAAGGGAGTGTCTTCAACCTGCCTGAATCGATCAAAAATTGTTTTTAAATGCGATGAGGGTATTCCGGGTCCTGTGTCCCTTACCCAAAATTTTATGACGTCCTTTACACGTTTATACCCGAAATTGATTTGTCCTTCTCTGGTAAATTTTAGTGCATTTTTAAGCAGGTTGGTAATGACTTGTTCAAGTTTTTCTCCATCGGTTTTTATAATTGCCTCAGTGTTATCCAGGTCTTTTTTATGAGTGAAATACAGTTTTTTTCTTTCTGCATCGGGCTTGAAAAAAACATATATGTCATCCATTAATTCATTCAGATTGATTTTGCGGTCTTTAATTTCCATTTGCCCGGCCTCTATACGTGAGATGTCAATAAGATCATCAATAAGTGCCAGCATTCTGCGACCACTTTTTTGTATTACATTAAGATATTTTTTCTGCTTCGATGCTGTAAGGTTTTCGGACTTAAGCAAATTGGCAAATCCCAAAATACCATTCATTGGTGTTCTGATTTCGTGGCTGAGGTTCCCCAGAAATACAGTTTTTAATCGGTCGCTTTGTTCGGCTTTTTCTTTGGCTACTTCGAGCTCGATATTAATTTCCTGAATATGATGCAGGGTTTCAGATAGTTCGCGGTTCTTTTCTGCCACCTTTGTTTCGGCTAGTTTGCGTTCGGTAATATCTCTGCCCGTACCTACAATAGATGTAACATTTCCGTCTTTGTCTGTAATGGCATTGTCTTTCCACTCTAGCCATCGCCAACCATATTTGGTCATAGCTCTTTGTTCAAGCACACATTTATAAGGTGGTTTGTACAAGTTTTTCATGGCCTGGTTTGTCGAAGCCTGGTCATCCTCATGCACAAGTGGCATAAAGCTGCCTCCCAGGAGCTGTTCTCTGCTTTTATCGAATAGTTTGCAATATGAGTCACTTACAAACTCAAATTCACCTGCAGCATTCACCTTAACAATAAGGTCGTTTTGGTTTTCAACAAGCAGGCGGTATTCTTTCTCTCTTTTGTTTAGGGTTTCCTGGGTTTTTTTAAGCTCTGTGATATCCTGAATTGTACCAATCACAAGATTTTTTTCTTTGTTGAATTCGGCTATTGAGTAAATATGTGCTATTTTACCATCAATAGGCCTTTTAATCTTGAATTCCAGCTCATAATTACTTTTGCCTGCTAATAGTTCTTCAAGAGCTTTGTTGAGTTTTGTTCTGTATTGAGGCAGGGGTATTTCTTGTGTTCTTTGAATTGTGAGCTTTTGTCCGGGTTTTAAACCATAAATTTCATATGCCTGTTTAGAAGCCTCAACTTTATTGGAAACCAGATCGAACTGCCAACTTCCTATTCGACCAATTTTTTGTGCAGTTTTAAGCTTTTGCGTGTTTTCTTTTAGCTTTTGCTCTGCTTTCCAGCGGTCTGTTATGTCTTCAACAAGACCCATTCCGGCAATTATCTGGTCATTATGGTCAGTTATGCCTTTAAAAAGTATTCGTACATATGTCGTTTTTTTACCGGTGATAGATGTATACCAATCTTCATATTTTGCAGAACCTTTTTTTAGAGATTCATCTATAGTTTTTACCAGTTTTTTATTGGGGAGTTTATACATATTTAAACCACAAAGTACTTCTTGCGACGAACCGATAATATCTACGAATTTTTCATTGCAGGCAGTGATTACACCTTCCGGGTTGTAATGTAATATTCCAATTGGTGCAGCTTCGAATATGGTGCGGAACTTTAGTTCATTTTCCCTAATGGCCTGCTCCATCTTTTTCGTTCGGGTGATATCCTGTATCGTGCCCCTTATTTTTACCAGGTTACCTTTTTTATCTTTAACTGGCATGGCAATTGATTGCACATAAATTCTTTTATTGTTGTCTTCCCTGTAAATTTCGTATTCAATGGCCTCCTGCTCCAGATCATTAGCCTGACTTTTTTCTATAAGTTGTTTTAAAGCCGTATTTACTTTCTCGCGATCCGGAATATTTTGTTGTATTCTTTCAAGTGGAAACTTATAAGTTTGCTCAGCACCTAAGTCTGTTTTGACTCCGTATATTTTTATTGCCTGCTCACTTCCCGAAAATTCGTTTGTGAAAGGGTTATATTCCCAGACACCTATTTTAGCAAGGTTTTGTATGCTTTCCCATTGCTCTATTTTATCACCGTTTGAACTATCCTGAGATGAATCTGCATAATCAACAATGAGGGTAATAATTTCAGGTTCGCTTTCTTCTGTCTCTTTAACTGGTATGGCCTGCATGCATATCGGCATTTCCCTGTCATGCTTCATATCCCTGTACAAAAAAAACTGATTCTCCGTTGCCTCTCCTGAGTCGAGGGCTGTTGTGTGGGGTAATGCGTAATCACCTGTATTTTTAATTAAAACATGCCTTTGCGGATCAGGAAAAGTAACAGGGAGCTCTTCTTTTTTTATTCCCAGTATTTGCTGAGCTTTGGAGTTTAAATCAATAATCCTTTTATTACGGTCTTGATAAATAATGCCTTTGTCAAGTTTGGTAAATAGGGATTTGTAATTATGGTCGGTAAAATTGTTTACACTCATAGGTTGGCCATTCCAAAATTAAATAAAGACAGTAAGATAGATATTTAGAACCTTCCGTGCAAATTATTTTCAGTTGTGTCGAACTAAAAAATTTCTAAAAGTTAAAATATTCTTATGCTAAAAATATTCCGACTTTTTGCATCTCTTTCCAGAATTCCGGGTATGATTTACTGACAACTTTGGGGTCATCGATTTGGATTTGCTCGATTATGGTGCTCAGTGGTGCTACAGCCATAGCGATGCGGTGATCACCCTCTGATTTGACTTTGATTTTGCCGGGAAAGGCATTCGGGTATTCTTTTACAGTAACTTCGTCTTTGCCAATATCCATTTTTACGCCCAAAGCATTGATTATTTGCTCCACTGCCTTTATACGGTGGCTCTCCTTAATGGCCAGGTTAGCAGTGCCTGTGATTGTGAAGGGGCGCTTTTGTGCCGCTGCTGTAAGTGCAACAGCAGGAAACATGTCCGGTGTTTGACGTATGTCCACATTCAAAGGTTTTGCACCTGGGCTTTTTGTGCCTTGCAATGTGAGGTGATTGGTGCCAAAGTTGGCTTCAATACCAAGATTTTGGAATATTTGCATTACTGCTTTATCTCCCTGCTTCGAGTTTTTATCTAAGCCAAGTAGCTTTATTGATAATTGTGGATTCAGTGCAGCTAATTCAAACCAAAATGCAGCAGCACTCCAGTCAGCTTCAACTTTAAATGAAGAGGGTACATAGCTTTGATTTGGCATTACTGCAATTTCATCTTCGTGTTGAATAGCCTGCACACCAAACTTACTCATGAGTTCCAGGGTAAGATCAATGTAGGGCATGGAGCGTTTTTGGCCTTTTAATCTCAGCTTTAAACCTTTTTCGAGCATAGGCGATATCAAAAGTAAAGCAGAGGCATACTGACTGCTTTTAGAGATGTCGAGCTCTACTTCGCCGCCCTGCATTTTTGTGCCTGTTAGAGTTAGAGGAGCATAGCCCGCTTTATTGTCGTAAGAGATTTCAGCACCCATCTGCAACAATACATCTACAAGTTCTTTGACGGGTCGTTGTTTTATTCGTTCAGAACCAGAAATATTCCATTTTCCCACAATCCCTGCAAAATATGCGGTTAAGAAACGCAATGCAGTACCGCTGTCGTGCACATCGAACCGGTTCGTGTTGGAATGCAAAATGTCGAACATAACTTTTACATCGTCGCAACGGGATATATTTTTAAAATCGGGCAGAAAATTGCCTACTGCTGATATTATTAGAAGCCTGTTGCTTACACTTTTAGAACCTGGTAGTATAGTTTTTATTTTGGTTTGCTTGGGTTCAAATTTTATGACTGGCATAATGATTTTATGTGTTTAAGTGATTCAAGAATAGTGTTTTCTGAAACAGGCTGGTCAACTATGTATTTGCCCGGAGCACTAAGCAATGTAAAACGAATGGTTTCTCCAAAGTTTTTTTTGTCCTGACGCATTATAGCCAATAGTTCTTCTTTGTCATTCAAACTGAATGTTGGTTCAGGATAATGCTTTTGAATCAGGGCTGTCATCTGCTCCAAATAGTACCCGTTGAGTGCATGTAATTTTTGCGAGATGAATAACTCAGCAATGGTACCCCAGGCAACTGCCTCGCCATGAAGCATTGGTTTTCCTTTTTGGTGCGAGATTGCCTCAAGCGCATGGCCAATTGTATGCCCCAGGTTTAATGCTTTACGGTCTGCTTTTTCGTATGGATCTATAGCAACTATTTCTTCTTTTATGCTCATGTTCTCTTTCAAAAACTCAATAAATTTTTCGCTTTTTAGGTCAGGAGTGGCAAATTCAAGTGTGTTTTCAAAAGCCTTCTCACTTTTAATAAGGCCATGTTTTAGTGCTTCGGCGTAGCCGGCAAGGTAATTATTTCGGTCCAGTGTTTCTAAAAACCCTGGAAAAATAATCAGTTCATCAGGCTCATTTATTACGCCTATTTGGTTTTTCATCCGGCCCAGATTGATCCCGTTTTTGCCGCCAATTGCTGCGTCAATCATCGCCAGCATGGTAGTTGGGAGGTTAATAAAGTGAATGCCTCTTTTATAGGTGGAAGCAATAAATCCACCAAGATCACTAATCATTCCACCACCCAAATTAATTAGTATAGAATACCTGTCGGCGCCCAGTTTATTAAGCTCATTCCATAAGAATATGCAGGTATCTATATTTTTTGTAATTTCGCCAGCATTAACTGTTAATGTGCCTGATATTTTTTGCTTAACAGATTTATGCAGCAAGGGAAGGCAGTGTTTTTGGGTGTTTTTATCTACCAAAACAAAGGCCGAACTGTATCTGTTTGAGTTTAAAACACCTTTCAGTGCCGTATTTAGATCATGGGTAAATATCATTAAACTATATATTATGGATTTCAATAATACAAAGATAGCGTTTCAGGACAAAAATAATGCTGATTTAAACCGGGCCTTATTATTATTTCGAACAATTGAGAAACCCTGGATGGTGAAGACAGGCAAAATTATGCTGGAGGTAGCGCTTAAAACCAGGCTGCCAATAGGATGGGCCACAAAACCAACTATTTATCGCCATTTTGTAGGCGGCGAAACACTTGAAAAGTGTCAACCGGTAGTGGACACAATGGCCAAATCCAATGTAAAATCGATTCTTGACTATTCGGTTGAAGGCAAAAGTACCGAGCAGGGCATAGAAAATGCTTTTCAGGAAACATTGAGGTCCATCGAAAATGCCGGAAAAAACGAAAATATTCCTTTTGCAGTTTTTAAACCCACAGCAATGGTGGATACTGCGGTTTTAAAGAAGATTTCTTTTAAACAAAAAATAACAGATGATGAGCAACTTCAGTACAAGGCTTTTGCCGATCGTATTGACCGACTTTCATCTGCAGCTGCCGACAACAATATCAGGTTACTTATTGATGCTGAGGATTATTGGTTTCAGGATGCCATCGACGAGGTGGTGCATGAAATGATGGAAAAATATAATAAGCATAAGGTTATAGTGTTTAATACACTGCAAATGTACCGGACCGATAGGCTTGAATACCTGAAAAACTTAATTGCCAGAGCCAGAGAGCGGAAGTTTTATTCAGGTGTTAAATTTGTACGCGGTGCTTATATGGAAAAAGAGCGAGCCAGGGCAAAAGAAGAGGGATATCCTTCACCTATAAATCCCGATAAGGGAACTACAGATAAAATGTATGATGATGCATTACGGGTCTCTATGGAAAATATCGATATTTTACATGTTTTTAATGGGACACATAATGAGCAAAGCAATATTTTACTTACGGAATTGATAAAAGATCAGGGACTCAGCAAAGATGATGACCGGATTTATTTCTCACAACTTTATGGTATGAGTGACCACATTAGTTATAATTTGGCCAATGATGGTTACAATGTGGCGAAGTACATCCCATATGGTCCGGTAAGGCATGTTGCTCCATACCTTATTCGCAGAGCAGAAGAAAATACTTCGGTAGCGGGGCAAACCGGTAGAGAACTTTCATTAATTTTGAAAGAAAAACAGCGGAGAAAAAAATTGTAATATGGAAATTGAAAACCGTAAAAATGCCCGGCACATAAAATTAGTGTTTTTTGCCATACCTTTTCTATTTGTACTCACGGTTGGGCCCCTGCTCATTTTTGATGTCGATGCCGGATTTGAAATTATTGTCGGGTTTGCTGTATTTATAGCGCTTTTATACCTGGGATTAAACATGCTTGGTTTTAATTACCTTAAAATTAAGGTCGATAAAAAATCAGTAGTGGTGAAATATTTTGGTTTGGCTCCAATTAATAAAGAGTATAAAGCATTTAAAATAAAAGCCGGCGAAGTGCATGATTATAAAATTGAGCCGAAAATGGGCGGGCTGAAAAAGATGATGGTCATTTTTCGTAATGATCGGGGTGAAGTTTATAAATATCCTGCTGTGAATGTTAATGCTTTGAACAAAAAAGATTTCGAAGAGCTGGTGAAAGCTTTGGGTATTCTCGTAAAAATTAACCGTGGGTTAACATAATTTTATGAACTCTGTTATATTTTTGTGGTTAATTTCATATTGATGAACCGAGTCATGATCCGCCGGCTGGCGGAACACATTAATGCTGAGCATGTCGAAGTACACCTGCATGATTATAATAAAACTGAAAGCCTTGTGTGACGGAAATTTGATTCATCATGGCGAGCTCCATCCCGATTGCATCGGGACAGGTAATGACCTTTGAACCGAACGAAGTGAGCTCATGAGCTTGCAAATAAAATTAAATTTAATAGTTATGAGAAAATTATTATTACTATCAGCAACGATTTTACTCTTAAGTGTTGCCAGCTACGGACAGGTTTTTAATACCGGTCAAACACTTAAACCTAAGAAAATCAGTATCGGAGTTGAACCTTCTGTACTTATTAACGGCGATTCGGAGTTTATGCTGTTTTTGCATGGAGGCTATGGCCTAAAAAAAGGAATTGATTTTAGTTTAAAAGCGGGTTTTTTGAGCGATGATGGTGAATACATCGGTGGTGATGTTGAGTTTGCACTTGGCCGCTATTTTTCTGTAATGGGTGGAGCCCACCATTTTGGAGATTTCGGTGTCGACGGTGCATTGTTGGGTACTTACCCTATTCGTAGCGATGTGCGGATTTCGTCAGGTTTCGATATGGATATCAATTTTGTCGATAAGCCTGATGAGCAGGATGAAAAAGATGGTAAAGAGGCTGAGTTCATTGGTTGGATCCCAATCAGTCTGGAAATAGGTTTACGAAAAAACATGTCATTTATTTTCGAAGCAGAAATTAACATTACCGATGATGGTTACCATTTCATTGGTGGCGGATTGAATTTCTATATTTAAAAATAGTATTACTTTATTTGAAGGGCTGTTCAATATTTTTTGAGCAGCCTTTTTTTAATCTCACTTATTCTTTTTTTATGAATTTATATCCCCACGAACTATAGTTAACTAAGGTCTAAATAGGATTTAAGTGAAATATTAAAGTCTTATTTCGGGGTTATTTCAAAGCAACTCAAAATAATACAAAAGAGATTATTAATCATCAGGGTTTCATTTTATCATTTTTTATTATCTTCGTGCCCTGAATTAATTTTTGCTAAACACGTAATTTTAAGAATATGGCTACACTGGAGAAAATTCGGAACCGCATGGGACTGTTAGTGTCGATTGTAATTGGGATGGCCCTTTTGGCTTTTATATTGGGCGACCTGTTTAGAGGCGGTACAAATTTAACATCAGATCAATTTGAATTAGCTGAGATAAATGGTGTATCAGTTGACTATAGAAATTATCAGCAACGTTTAGAGGATGCGCTGGAAAATGCAAAAGCAAACAGTGGTCAGAGCACGCTCGATGACCAAACCCGTTATCAGGTGCGCGACCAGGTTTGGGAGCAATTACTCCAGGAGCGTATTATGGGTGAAGAGTTCGACGAAGCAGGTGTTAATGTAAGCACTGAGGAGCTCAAAGATATGGTTGTTGGAAATAATATTCACCCACAAATCAGGCAAGCACAGGCTTTCCAAAATCCGCAAACAGGCCAGTTCGATCCTGAACGTGTAAAAATGTATATTGCACAGTTGCAGAACGATCCTGAAGCACGCTCGCGTTGGATGGCTTTTGAACAGAGCCTCAAACAGCAGCGTCTGAACAATAAATATTATGCGGCCATACAAAAAGGTATGTATGTTACCGATAGTTATGCCAAACAAGCTGCTATTGAACAACAGAAAAAAGTGGATTTTAAATATGTGGCAATTCCATATACTGATTTGAAAGATGAAGATGTGACCATAAGTGATGCCGATTTAAAAGAATACTATGAGGCACACAAAAAAATGTTCAAACAGGAAGAAGCATTGGATATGGAGTATATCTCATTTTCCATTGAACCTTCTCCCGAAGATATTCAGGCTATAAAATCAGATGTTGAGTCACTTATCCCTGAACTTAAAAATTCAGAGGTAGAAGCTCAATTTGTTGCAGCCACATCTGACGAACCTTTCGATCCAAAGTATTACAAAAAAGGTGAGCATGAAAATGCCACACTGGATTCAATTATGTTTACCCAGGAGGAAGGCGATATTTACGGGCCCTATCGTGAGGATGGATATTTTAAAGTTGCTAAACTTGCCCATGTAGACGAACGCCCGGATACCGTAAAAGTACGCCATATTGTTTTAATGCCCACTGAACAAAGAGGTGCGGAGCAAACCCAGGCTTTAGCAGATAGTTTGACAAAAGAACTTGAAGGCGGTGCCGATTTTGCAACCCTTGCTGAAGAGTTTTCTGCCGATCAGGAAACTGCTAAAAAAGGTGGTGACCTAGGATGGCGTAATGTAGAAGAGATCATCTACTCGGAAGCATTGCTTGATGCTGGTGTTGATGAAGTTGTTCAATTTCCTACCAATCAATATATTTTTATTGCAAAAATGGATGAAGTTGGAAAAGAAGTTAAGCAGGCACAGCTTGCAGTAATTTCTCGTGAAATAGCACCAAGTGAAGATACCAGGGACCGTGTTTATCAGAAAGCAAGTAAATTTGCTGCGGAACACAATTCATTTGAAGAGTTCAATACTGGAATTGAAGAGCAGGGTCTTGTTAAAAAACAGGCCAATAACCTAAACCCAACTTCAAGAGATATTGCAGGTCTTGAAAATGCAAGAAATATAATACGTGAAGCATTTTTTACCGAAGAGAATCAAATTATAATAGACCGAAATAGCCAAAGCCCCATTTTTGAATTGGGCGATAATTACGTACTTGGTGTTGTAACCGAGAAATATGAAGAAGGTTTTGCTCCTCTTGAAGATGTAAGAGCAACAGTGGAGCGTGCTGTAAGAAAGGAAAAGAAAGCTCAAATGCTGATGGATAAAATGAATGATGCATTAGCCAATAGCAGCAATATAGAAGAGCTTGGCTCAGCGCTTTCTGTTGAAGTGAAAATGAGCGAAGGTGTTGCTTTTGGAGCATTCAGTGTCCCCGGGTTAGGTATCGAACCTAAAGTTCAGGGCGTAGCTCAGGCATTAAATCAGGATGAAATTTCTTCACCTATAGAAGGAAATAATGCTGTTTATGTAATTCAGGTTACTGAAATTCAGGAGCCTGGTGCTAACCTTAATATAGCCATGCAAAAACAATCACTTCAGCGTAATTATCTTACAAGAGTGCAGCGTGAGGTGTTTGAAGTATTGAAAGAAAATGCCGAAATTGATGATAAGCGCATCAATTTTTATTAAAATATTAACATAATCAAAACAGAGGTTGAAGTGAATTGCGTGGCAATCCCTCAACCTCTTTTTTATATCAAAAAATGTCAAAAAGTAATTCAGAGCAAAAGTTTCTACTTGCTTTACAGATGATAGAAGGAGTTGGGCCAGCCACTTTACGCAAGCTGATCGATTTTGCCGGCTCTGCCCGTGAGGCATTTTATTTGAATCAAAAGCAGCTGAAAGATATTCCCAGATTGCACCCTAAACTTTATGGAGCATTGGGCGATAGTAAAACCCTTGAAAGTGCGGATGCTGAATTGGCTTTTTGTCAAAAACACAATATCAAAGTACTGTCATACCTGGATCCGGATTATCCGCAAAGACTTAAGCATTGTAAAGATGCACCAGTTGTACTTTTTTGCCAGGGTAATATTGATCTGAATTACCGCAAAATAATTGGTATTGTTGGTACGCGTAAAGCCACCGTTTACGGAACCAGTCTTGTCGAAAGACTGATTGAGGACCTGGCTGCGCATCAGCATCAGGTTCTGATTGTGAGTGGTTTGGCCTACGGGATTGATATTACTGCACATAAAGCAGCCATCGAAAATGGACTGCCAACTGTAGGCGTTATGGGAAGCGGCTCTGATGTTATTTATCCATCATCGCACCGTAATATTGTAAAAAAGATGTTGAAAAACGGAGGTGTTATTACCGAGTTTCCCAAAGGGACCAAGCCCGATCGTGGAAATTTCGTTACGCGAAATCGTGTAATAGCCGGAATGGTTGATGCCCTTATTGTTGCCGAATCTGGCGAAAAGGGTGGTTCGTTGATAACTGCAGATATGGCTTTCTCATACAATCGTGATGTTTTTGCTTTCCCCGGAAAAGTTGGAGATACTTATTCAGCTGGTTGCAATAAGATTATTAAAACGCAAAAGGCAGCTTTGCTCGAAACGGTTTCTGATATTGAGTATGTTATGAACTGGGCCCCGGAAACGGCTGTTTCAGAACCTGTTCAAACTTCTCTTTTCGAGGGCTTGAGCCCGGAAGAGCGTACCATTATGGAACTTATTGTGGAAGATGGAGTTGTAGCGGTCGATTATTTGGCAGCTAAGCTTGCTTTGCCGGTTAGTCATGTTTCGGGTGTGTTGTTAGGCCTTGAGCTGAAAAATATGGTAAAGTCTTTGCCGGGTAATCAATATACAAAATCTGTTTAATTTATGTCTCTAATAGATACGCATGCCCATTTATATCTGCCCGAATTCAATGATGATATTGATGACGTGATGAAAAGGGCCAGAGAAAATGGAATAGAGAAAATATTATTACCCAATATCGATTCTGAATCTATTGAACCACTATTGAGTCTGGTTTCAAATTATCCACATGAATTATTGCCAATGATGGGGCTGCATCCCACGTCTGTTAAAGCTAATTATGAATCTGAGTTAGCCATAGTAGCGGATAAATTGCAGCATGGTAAATTCTGTGCCATAGGAGAAATTGGTATTGATCTTTATTGGGATAGCACATTTTATAAAGAGCAGGTTAAGGCTTTTAAGTCTCAAATAGAAATGGCACTTCATTACGATTTACCTATTGTAGTACATGCAAGAGACTCATTCGATGAAATTCTTGAGGTTTTATCCGAATATAAGAACTCAAATCTGAAGGGCGTGTTGCATAGTTTTGCGGGTTCTGATCAACATGCAAAAAAAGCTATAGCGATGGGCTTTTATCTTGGTGTAGGGGGCATATCTACCTTTAAGAATTCAGGGGTAGGCGAAATTATTGCCAGGCAACCAATTGAAAAACTTATACTTGAAACGGACAGCCCATACCTTGCCCCAACACCAAAAAGAGGTAAGCGCAACGAAAGTGCTTATGTGCGCTATGTAGCAGATAAGCTTGCCATGAACAAGCAAATGGATGTGTCGGAAATCGAAAAAATTACTACGGCCAATGCTCAAAAACTGTTTAAGCTATGAGTAGTCAACCTAAAATATTATTGCTCTATACAGGCGGCACCATCGGTATGGTGAATAACCCTGCCACTGGCGCATTAATGCCATTTAATTTTGAACATATGGCGAGCCAGGTGCCGGAATTGCAAAAGCTAGGTGTCGATTTGCATGCCATTACCTTCAATCCAATAATTGACAGTTCAGATATGCGACCCGAGTATTGGATTAAAATGGCACAAATTATTTATGATAACTATGAAAAATACGATGGGTTTGTAGTCTTGCAGGGTACCGACACAATGGCCTACAGTGCATCTGCAATGAGTTTTATTTTGCAGCATTTGTCCAAACCAATAGTGTTTACTGGTTCACAACTGCCTATTGGTACCATCAGAACCGATGGTAAAGAAAATTTGATTACTTCAATTGAAATTGCCGCAGACCAAAAAAACGGCAAAGCCATTGTGCCCGAAGTATGTGTTTATTTTGAAAATCAACTTTTCAGAGGAAACAGAACTACCAAGCACAATGCCGAATATTTTTATGCATTCCGGTCCGATAATTATCCGGCACTGGCCGAAGCAGGCATCGATATTCATTACCATCATAATGCCATATTGCCCATAAGCTCACAAAAAACACCAACTTTTCATAAAACTTTTGATCAATCCATAGCCATGTTAAGGCTCTTTCCCGGCATTACCAAACAGGTGGTTGAACAAATTTGTAACATGGACGGACTTAAGGGCTTGGTGCTTCAATCCTATGGTTCGGGTAATGTAATGACCGATAAATGGTTCACAGATGTAATGAAACATACTGTAAACAATGGTGTATACGTTCTTAATGTAACTCAGTGCCGGGCCGGTGGTGTAAAAATGGGAAAATATGAGAGCAGTAAAGGTTTGATAGACGCCGGCGTGTGGAGTGGATACGATATGAGTCTTGAAGCAGCTATTACAAAACTGATGTATGTGTTGGGGAAAAATATGAACAGGAATGAAGCCTCAGCATGTTTTAAAAAATCTTTGAGCGGGGAAATAAATACAAATTTAATCATGGAGGAATGATAATTTTTTGTAATTTGCCGCTTGTTTTTAGCGTCTATATTGCGCGAAACGGAGGGATGGCCGAGTGGCTTAAGGCGCACGCCTGGAAAGCGTGTTTACCCGAGAGGGTATCGTGGGTTCGAATCCCACTTCCTCCGCTTTTGATATTCGATAAAAACTAATTAATTTTGACAACGGATTGAACATTAAAACTAAATCTAAATTTTAAACCATGAGAAAGTTACTTGCATTAATCGCTGTTTTTGGGATGCTTACTTTTGGTGCATCCAGCATGGTCCTTGCACAGGATGAAACCGAAGCTGATACAACTCAAACAGAACAAGTGAGCGACACTGCTGCAACAGAAGAAGCTGATGTAGCTGCTGATCAAATGGCTGCCGCAGATGAGGCTGCAGAGGAAGAAACAACCGACGGAAATATCCACCAGGTATTGAAGCAAAAATTCATTGAAGGTGGTGCCGGATTTATGGGTGTTGTATTACTTGCTTTGATTTTTGGTCTGGCTTTGGCCATTGAAAGGATCATTTATCTTAACCTTGCTTCAACAAACACAGAAAAACTACTGGAAGATGTAGAACAAGCCCTTGAAAACGAAGGTGTAGAAGCTGCTAAAGAAATTTGCCGCAATACACGCGGACCAGTTGCTTCAATTTTCTATCAGGGTCTTAGTCGTATCGACGAAGGTATAGAAGTTGTTGAAAAGTCTGTTATCTCGTATGGTAGCGTTCAGATGGGACTACTTGAAAAAGGTCTTACCTGGATTTCACTTTTCATCGCACTTGCTCCTATGCTTGGTTTTATGGGTACGGTTATTGGTATGATCGGCGCATTTGACTCTATTGAAGCTGCCGGTGATATATCGCCATCACTCGTTGCCGGAGGTATTAAAGTGGCTCTTATTACTACAGTATCTGGTCTTATTGTAGCCATGATCCTTCAGGTATTCTACAATTACATCGTATCTAAAATCGATGCTATTGTAAACAATATGGAAGATGCTTCCATCTCTCTTGTAGATATTATTACCAAGTATGTGAAAAAATAATAATCTGATTGACTATGTCTGATCGTATTTCTAAAATAACCAGTATATTATCGTATATCTTATTTGCGATTTCGATAGTTTTTGGTGTGCTGTATTACTATACAGTCGTTACAATGGAGCCTGTACCCGAATCTATTCAGATTCCATTGGAAAAAACCAAATTCACTATGGAGCAAATGGGATCATCACTGGATAATTTTGTGCTGGTAGTTTACCTTTTGATAGGTCTGGCTACCCTTTCTACAATATTATTCAGTATTGTCAACATATTCAAAAGTGCAAAAACAGCCAAGCGTAGCTTAGTATCATTGTTAGTTTTGGCTGCTGTTATCTTTGTGGCTTTCATATTGTCTTCTAACGAAATTCCTCAGTTCTTCGGTGCTGAGAAATTCGACATTACACCATTTGTGTCACAAAGTGTTGGTACCGGACTATTTTCAATGTACCTGTTTTTTGCTCTAGCTGTGCTCGGTATATTATATACTGAGATTCGAGGCGCTTTTAAATAATGAATTGAATTCACCCAAAAGGTGGGTTTAAAAAAAGAAGTTTATGGCTCGTCAAAATAAACAAGAAATCAATGCAGGATCAATGGCCGACATTGCGTTTTTGCTCTTGATTTTCTTCCTTGTGACCACTACAATGGATACCGACTCAGGTTTGTCCAGGCAATTGCCACCGATGCCTGAAGAGGAACAGCCAAAGGAAGAGAATAAAATTAAGGAGCGAAACCTTTTGATCGTCTTGATCAATAAGCAGGACAGATTGCTCGTAAACGGTGAACAAATGTTGGTTAATAACCTTAGAGAGAAAACAAAAGAGTTTATTACCAACCCCGGAAATTCGGAGAATTTGCCTGAGAAAAAATATGAGGTAGTGAAAGTTAAGAACCCGGAGTTTTATCCCGGTAGCGACTTGCCTAAAAAAGTGCCACATAAGCTTTTTGAGCAGCGTTATCCCGATGGATACCCGGTTTCTAAAGGTGTAATTTCCTTGCAGAACGACCGCGGAACCTCATACAAACGCTATATCGAAGTACAAAATGAGTTGGTAGCCGCCTATAACGAGGCACGTAATGAACTGTCAATGCGTATGTTTCAAAAACCATACAACGAACTTAGTAATGAGGCAGATGTTGATGCCATTCGTGCAGCTATCCCTCAACGTATTTCAGAGGCTGAACCTAAAAACATAGGAGAATAATTATGGCTTCAAAATTTGAAAGAAAAGGTAAATCGGGCGGAACACCCGGAATCAATACAGCTTCGTTGCCTGATATTGTGTTTATGTTGCTTTTCTTTTTCATGGTAAGTACCACAATGCGTGAAACTGAGCTTAAAGTACAGGTTTCTGTACCTGAAGCTACTGAACTTACCAAGCTTAAGAAAAAATCACTCGTGAGTTATATCTACGTTGGGCAACCTAAACGCAACTATCAGAAGTTTTTTGGTTCTGAACCCCGTATTCAGCTCAATGATGCCTTTAAGCAAGTAAAAGATATTCCTGATTATATCGCCGCTGAGCGTGAAGCTCGCGATGAAAACGAACGTCCGTTTATGACTACCTCATTAAAAATTGATGAAGATGTTAGAATGGGTATCGTTACCGATATTAAGCAGGAACTGCGTAAAGCCAATGCACTGAAAATTAACTATTCTACGAAAAAGAAAATCCAATAATACGGATATAGATTACTTAAAAAGGGAGGCCATGGCTTCCCTTTTTTTGTTTGGTGAAATTGACGCTTTTCATTATATTTATAGGCAGAACACCGCAAAGCGAAATCTAAAATTAACATTTTAGAATAGTCAAGTAAATTTGTATGACATGAAGCACGTATTGGTTCCCGTAGATTTTAGTGAGGATTCTGTTAATGCCCTTGAAATGGCCATTGCTTTTGCCAATGAAATGGGGCACGACGTGCGAATGATACACGTCATAAAAGATGCCGTTTTCTATCAGCGCAATTTTTCGCTCACAAACCTGATTGATGTAAAAAATGAAACCGTAATTAATAACCTCAAAAAGCTAGTAGAACAATACAAGCCAAAGGCACGTCACAATCTTGATTTTCGTATCAGAAGCGGAAAAGTATACAATGAGATAGCAAACCAGGCAAAATATGGTGAAGCTGAACTAATCGTTATTGGTTCTCACGGTACAAGTGGTTTTGAGGAATTATGGCTCGGTAGCAATGCCTACAAAGTGGTCAATAATTCTCCATGTCCTGTACTAAGCTTGCGCAATTCTTACAAAAGACACCAAATAAACCGCATAGTTTTGCCAATAGACGATACACCGGAAACACGGCAAAAAATACCATATACTGCCCGTATCGCAAAGAAATTTAATGCTGAAATGCACCTGTTGCAGGTCTCTGATACTAAAAAGGAAAATGTGTTGCAACGTATTAATGATTATGCCAACCAGGTTGCCAGGTTTCTCAAGAATAATGATATTGATTACCTGCATGAAGCAATTACAGGTAATAATCTTACTGATATCACAATTGATTATGCCATGCGAAAAGATGCAGACCTTATCTCCATTATGACCGAACAATC
>NZ_DATFKB010000111.1:0-3649 GCF_035268865.1 Salinivirga sp.
GAGTTACCATAAAACGCAAATTTATGTTTGTGCTTTTGCTGAGGTAGAACTTCGGCATTGCGTCCGATTTTAAACCCATAAAAATTTGTGGTTCCTGTAGTAAATTCGGTGCGCCTGAAAAGCTCTACCGTATGTACACCATGAGAAAGCTCAGCCAACTCGATAGCTTTTTTAGTTGTATCCGGCCTTATATAACCTTGGGGTTTACCATCGATAATTACATTGTAAAAGGATTCACCTTTAGTGTCGTTCATAATAGCCTGCACCGAAGTTCCTTCAAATTTCAATCGCACAGTTGTTCCCGGCCAAAAAAAGCCTGCCACATTCTGAGCCGAAGTATCAATTCTGCCCTCGTATTTTAATAACGGGCTGTGCGGAGGTATTATTTGATTGGTACTTTGCTTGCAACCATTACTTAACAAAAGTGTTAGAAAAACTACAATAATGATGCGTACAAAATCTTTTAAATAAAGCATATTTACAAAATTTCCTGTTTCGCTTATAAATGCAATTTAAGAATTATAAACAAGCAACTGATATAATTCAAAAAGAGAACAAACAATGCCTTTAATAATGATAAATCATTATTGCTTTATATATGTTTTTTAGTTACATTTGGATATAATAAAATTACTGTGTATGGAAAGACATCTACATAAAATACTGGTTACCTGGGACTTTAGCGAAAAGTCTGAATTTGCACTAGCTCATGCAGTTAAACTTGGCCGCCAATTAGGCACCCAACTTGAGTTACTGCATGTTGTAAAAAGAGAGGCTGAAATACAGGAAGCTGAAAAAAAACTGACAGAAGTAGCCGAAAAGTCAGAAGAGACGTATGGAGTAAAACCATTGACAAAAGTAATTGAAGGAACTATTTTCCATGCCATTGGTGATTACACAAAAGAGGAAGAGGTGAAGCTTGTTGTAATGGGTACCCATGGCATTCGTGGCATGCAAAAAATTACCGGTAGCTGGGCACTAAAAGTTATAGCCAGCTCGGAGGTGCCCTTTATCGTGGTTCAGGAAATGCCAAGGGTTGAAACTTATGACAAGATTGTATTTCCTGTAAACTTCAAGGCAGAAAACAAAGAAAAACTTATTTGGGCCATTTATCTGGCAAAATATTTTAACTCTAAAATACTGTTATTCAAGCCGCCTGTAGATGATGGTTATTACCTCACAAAAGTAAATAACAACCTCTTATTTGCAAAAAAACACTTGCAGCATTACGGTGTGGATTTTGAACTTGAGACTGCCCGCAAGGCAAGTAAATTCGAGGATGAGATGCTTCAGTATGCCCAGGATGTTGAAGCGGAGCTTGTGCTCATTATGACAACCAAAGGCATTGGTTTAGGTGACTACATTTTCGGGGCTTCGGAGCAATACATCATTGCCAATAGTGCCAAAGTACCCATTATGTGCGTAAACCCACGCAAAGACGTGGCAAAAGCCAACCTTTCGGCAAACTGGTAGTAGAAAATTTTAAATAAAAAAAAGCTCCGGCACATAATGAATTGTACCGGAGCTTTTTTTATTTCTTGTAGGCATTCCAGCCCTGCGCTTTCAGCTCAATATTTTCACCTGATTTGGGCACCATATACTTGCCCTTCTCCTCGCTTGTAACATGCCCGATGGCAACAATTTGCTCAATGTCTTTTATTTTCTCGTAATCTGCAGGATCAATTGTAAAGACCAGTTCATAATCTTCACCTCCATTAAGCGCAGCAATAAGTGGCTCAAGATTCATTTCATTGGCCAGTTCTGCTGCTTCCTGGCTAATGGCCAGCTTATCCTGGTATATGCGACACCCACAATGACTTTGTTTGCAAATGTGCAGCAATTCCGATGACAACCCATCAGAAATATCCATCATGGCAGTGGGCTTTATGTGAAGCTCCCTTAGCTTTTTTATTACATCGAGGCGTGCTTCGGGCTTAAGTATGCGGCTTAAAATATAGTCGTTGCCCGACAATTCCGGTTGGGTATGCGGATTGGCCTTAAAAACTTCTTTTTCACGCTCAAGTAGTTGAAGTCCCATATAGGCAGCACCCAAATCG
This sequence comes from Salinivirga sp., assembly GCF_035268865.1. GTDB lineage: Bacteria > Bacteroidota > Bacteroidia > Bacteroidales > Salinivirgaceae > Salinivirga. Next base: position 2,058 of record NZ_DATFKB010000111.1, read on the forward strand.
CCGGTTGCGCAAATAATATCGTTTTCACGAGCGCCGGAACGGTATACAATTTCCTCTTTTTGAGCAGCCCCAATGGCCGTAACACTTATGGTAAGGCCTGTAACCGAAGAGGTGGTATCTCCGCCAACTAAATCCACACCGTAGGCTTCACAGGCTTTGTAAATACCTGAATACAACTCATCCACGGCTTCAACCGAAAACTTTCCGGACATGGCAATAGAAACAATTATTTGTTTGGGTATGGCATTCATAGCCACCACATCTGAAAGGTTTACAATTACGGCTTTGTAGCCCAAATGTTTAAGTGGTGTGTACATAAGATCAAAATGCACACCTTCAACAAGAATATCGGATGTTACAACGGTTTGCATACCACTAAAATCCAGCACTGCAGCATCATCGCCAATGCCGGTTCGGGTCTCTTTATTTTTAATTTTCACCTTTTCACTGATGTGTTCTATGAGTCCAAACTCACCAAGATCTGAAATGGGTGTAAGTTTCTTTTTTTCTTCTGCTGCCATAATTATTGTATTATCGATCCTTTATCTTCCTGCCAAATTAGTTTTTTTCCAAAACCCAGCCGGTTGTCTGTCATCTTCATTGCCGAAGGTTTCAACACCCAAAGGGTTGTTTCCATCAGCCGTGCATAGGGAAAACGTTTCAAATATCTTTTTTTCGCGCGCCCCAATAATTCACCCTCCGGCCGGAAAGTGGTACCTGCAATTTGTATGCCCTGTATTTTTCCTACCAACTTTGTTTCCAGATAAATATTGGCTGCTACATCCTGGTTTTTATCGGCTTCGGCGCCATGCCTGGTTCTTAAATCGGATGTGTATACAAAAACACCTTCATCATCAAGCCAGGCGTAAAAACAACTGGCAACCCACGGTACATTTTCACTACTTGTAGCCAATGTAAGCACGTGGTGTTTTTTTATCATTTTTATAATGCGTTCGTCAGGTGAAACCATTCTGTGTGTTTTTTGCGAAGATAGTATTTTGAATGGGGAACGCCACAAATAAGTGCAGTGGATGTATGGGGTTAAGTTTAAAAAGGATTAATCATAATTATAGAACACAGATAAAACTGATTGATTTATCTTTATCAATCTTTCAAACCAGACGAAAACTCAGCGTGATTTATTGGAAAGCAAATTACACCTCATAACTGATTTCTAACTAAATTTAACAGCGTAATCCGTGTTCTATGCTTATTTCAGCTACCAAATACGCCAGCTTACCAAAGATAAGCGAAGGTTATTTGTAAATAATAGAACACAGATAAAACTGAATGATTTGTCTCTATCAATCTTTCAAACCAAACGAAAACTTAGCGTGATTTATTAGAAAGCAAATTACACCTCACCACAGTTTTTCTAACTGATTTTAACAGCGTAATCCGTGTTCTATGCTTATTGCAGCTACCAAATACGCCAGCTTACCGAAGATAAACGAAGCTTATTTGTAAATAATAGAACGCAGATAAAACTGATTGATTTATCTTTATCAATCTTTCAAACCAGACATGAAAACTTAGTGTCCCTGATGAATAGCTTTAGCGGTATCCGTCTTAATCAGTTTATCTATGATATT
>NZ_DATFKB010000112.1:0-6629 GCF_035268865.1 Salinivirga sp.
GATTTGCGCGCCAATTCCTGAAGGCCGCTGCGAAGACCTTGACCTTGAGTTAATGGTAGGCAAAAATACCGCATTACACGAAACCCCTTTTACGGTATCTGTAGATTTGCTTGGCCATGGATGTACTACAGGTATTTCAGCTGCTGATCGCTCAAAAACAATAAAAGCACTTGTGGAGGATGAAACAACTCCGGAAGATTTAGGACGCCCCGGACATATCTTTCCACTTAAAGCAAAAGAAAAGGGTGTGATCAGGCGTGCCGGTCATACAGAAGCTGCTGTAGATTTAACACGATTGGCCGGACTTAAACCCGGTGGTGCACTCGTGGAAATTATGAATGACGACGGTACCATGGCCCGGCTCCCCGAGCTTATGGAAATGGCAGAAAAGTTTGATCTCAAAATCATTTCTATTAAAGACCTCATTGCATATAAACTACGAAAAGAGAGCTCTGTAATAAGAGGAGTAGAGGTTGACATGCCCACTGAATATGGACATTTCAGGCTAATTCCGTTCCTTCAGAAAACCAATGGAATAGAACACGTTGCACTGATAAAAGGCGATTGGGATGAAAACGATACTGTATTGGCAAGGGTGCACAGCTCCTGTGTAACCGGTGATATCTTCGGCTCAAAAAGATGCGACTGCGGTGAGCAATTGCATAAAGCAATGAAAGCCATCGAAGAAGAAGGAAGAGGTGCCATAGTTTACCTCAGTCAGGAGGGACGGGGCATAGGCCTGATGAATAAAATAAAGGCCTACAAACTACAGGAAGAAGGGTACGATACCGTCGAAGCTAATGAAAAGTTGGGTTTTGACCCCGATGAGCGCGACTATGGAATAGGAGCCCAGGTACTACGTGAGTTAGGAGTACGTAAACTAAAATTACTTACAAATAATCCGATAAAACGTGTCGGTTTAGAAGGATATGGCATTGAAATAATAGAAAATGTACCGATCGAAATTGAGCCTAATCCACACAATATGTTTTATCTGAAAACTAAACGCGATAAAATGCACCATCACTTTAAGTTTTTTCAATATGAGGTTGATGAACTTAAACAACGGGATGAGAAGGAGAAAAAACAGTGAAACTATGCACCGCATTGGTGAAAAAATCTGATATATTTCGGCTGGCATTAAAAATTACTTAATTTTATAAGGTTTATTCTAAATACCCATATTGTATGTCGAGATTAAGGGACTTTTTTAAATTGGGCGGTAGCCTGAGACGAAAAATGCTTTATTCGCTTTTCCTGACTTTTCTGCTGATTCTTGGAGCAGTTTTATCCTACGTCACAATAAAAAGCGAGCAACTTGCCCTTAATAATGCCCGTGAGCTAGCACAATCTTATGCAAATGGCTACGCCAAAAACATTCAGGACCGATTGAATATCGATATGGGTATGGCCCGGGCCCTCAGTCATTCATTGCATGGTTTTACCAATTTACCTGTTGAGCAAAGGATGTCGATCGATAGCAATATGATGTACAATATTGCCAGCCAAAATGAGGAGTTTCTTGCAGTTTGGACCATTTGGGAACGCAAAACCTTCGATACTACATGGACGCTGCCTTATGGCAGGGGACGGTTTACCATATTCAGAGAAAAAGGGCAACTAAAATATCGCGAAGAGCTTTTAGACCTTGAAGGCGATAAAGTTGATGGTGCGTATTATAAAATGAAAGTTTCAAAGGAAGAAACCATTCTTAATCCATACTCCTTCACATATTCTGGCAACGAAGAAGATGCCATACTGGAAACAAGCCTCTGTGTACCAATTCTGCAAAATGATCAATTTATTGGATTGGCCGGTATGGATATAAGTCTTGAAAGTTACCAACGGGTAGTTAATCAGGTTGAACCCATTGAGGGTAGCCAGTTGTATTTGTTGGCCAATGACAATAGCTTTGTGACGCATCCCGATGATAATATGTTGGGTGAGCATTTTAATGAGAGTTTTCCCGCATTGGTTGATACGTTTAGTATTGAAAAACACGTGAGCGATGGCGAGCCTCTAAGCTTTGAATACGAAAACGGTAAAACATATTTTTATTCATTTGCTCCAATATACGTCGGAAAATCTACAACACCCTGGTCATTGATGTTAAAAGCACCATTGGATACCATAATGGAAGAGGCGCGCAGAGGTGTATTTATTTCACTTATTGTAGGTTTAATTGGTTTAGCCCTTATGACGGTAATTGTATGGATTATCAGCAGGTCAGTGACACGACCCATAAAATCGACCACAAGGGTATTACAAAAACTCGCAAAAGGAAACCTCGAAGATATTACTACACTGGAAGTAACATCAAAAGATGAGCTGCAGGATATGTCAGACTCACTCAATACACTGATGTCCGGGTTACAGCATACCGCAGAGTTTGCCCGTAGTATTGGAGAGGGGAAACTCGATACGGAATATAATCTCTTATCAGAAAACGATACGCTTGGGCATGCTTTGCTTGATATGCAGGAGAGTTTAAGAAATGCGCGCCTCGAACAAAAGAGACGTAATGAAGAGGAAGAGCGTCAGAACTGGATAACAGAAGGACTGGCAAAGTTCGGCGATATACTCAGAAAGAATAACGATAATTTAAAGCAGCTCTCCTTTAATATCATGAAAAACCTTGTCGATTATATTGGAGCTTCGCAAGGTTGCATTTATGTGCGGACAGACGATGAGGAAGAAGAAAAATACCAGCTTACTTCAGCCATAGCTTACGACAGGCGAAAACTTTTGAAAGATGTGGTTGAACCCGGAGATGGATTAATTGGCCGGGTTGTACACGAAAAACTAACCATATACATGACCGATGTACCCGATGATTATGTTTTTATCACATCTGGTCTGGGAGAAGCCAATCCGAAAAGCATTTTGATTGTGCCATTAATTCTGAATGATGAAGTATATGGAGCTTTGGAGTTGGTTTCATTTAATGAATTTGAAAAATATCATATCCAGTTTGTTGAGCAAATTGCCGAAAGCATTGCATCCACAATTTCAAGTGTGAAAGTTACCGAGCGTACCAACAGGTTGCTTAAGGAGTCGCAGCACCAACGTGAGGAGCTGTCGTCACAAGAGGAAGAAATGCGGCAAAACCTTGAGGAATTGAAGGCTACACAGGAAGAGGCTGCACGCCGCGAAACAGAGATGAATGCATTAATTGAAGCCCTGGGCTCTTCCGTGCTGATTACTGAGTTTGATCTGGATGGAATGGTGCTGAATATAAACCATAAATGTGTTGATTTACTGGGGATTCAGCCAGAAAAGATGAGGGGAAAGCATCATAAAAGCCTTGGGTTGGATAATACTACTGCTTCTGGTGCCTATAAGAAATTTTGGTCAGATCTCAACCGGGGTAAAACAAAGAAGCGTATCTCAGAAGTCAATATTGCAGGTAAAACCAAATATATTGAAGAGACTTATATTCCAGTAACCGATTCTGAAGGTACCATCCACAAAATAGTGGGTATTGGCTACGATTTTACTAAGGTAAAAGAGAAAGATCTGGAGATTGAGCGGTTAAAAAATGAACTGGATCAAAAATAAATAACCTTATAGTGTAGCTTAACTGTTTTTTAACACCTTTCATTTGTAACTAAAACACTGTAACTTTCGTCAAAGTTTTGTTACATTTAATAAACTATAAAAATCACAGTTATGAAAATTTCCACATGGGCACTTACAGTGCTCTTTTTGCTCTCTGCATTCGGAGCAGGTGCAACCGAAAAACCCCGTATTGAAACCTACAAACTAAAAAACGGACTCACCGTAATTCTTAAAGAAGATCACCGGCAGCCAAAAGTTTTTGGCGTTGTCATTACCAGGGCAGGAGCTAAAGATGATCCTGCCGATGCCACTGGTATGGCACATTACCAGGAGCATATGCTTTTTAAGGGCACCCAAAGCCTTGGTACAACAAGCTGGGAAAAAGAAAAACCGCACATCGACCGAATTTTCGAATTGTATGATGAATTGGGTCAAACTAAAAATGATTCAGCCCGGAAAGCCATTCAAAAGCAGATTAATGAAGCTTCCCTGGCTGCAGGTGAGTATGCTATATTAAATGAAACCAGCTTTTTGATAAATGCAATGGGCGGTACCCGGCTTAATGCCGGAACAGGACCCGATCAAACTATTTATTACAATCAGTTTCCCCCCAATCAGATTGAAAAATGGCTCGACCTTTATTCTGAAAGGTTTTATAAACCCGTATTCAGAACTTTTCAGTCGGAGTTGGAGGTCGTATATGAAGAAAAAAATATGTATGATGACCAGTTTTTTACCGGATTATACGAGGCCTTCAATAAAGATTTTTTCAAAAATCACCCATATGGGCAACGCACCACAATTGGAACGGCCGAAGACCTGAAAAACCCATCGCTTAGTAAAATGTATAAATTTTTCACCGATTGGTATCGCCCCAATAATATGGCATTGGTGATGGTAGGCGATTTTAACACAGAACAAATAAAACCACTGATTGCAAAAAAGTTTAGTAAATGGGAGAAAGGTGAGGTTCCTTCACATAAAACTTACACAGAAGAACCATTTGATGGACGCGAATTCAAGAAAGTCCGTATGTCGCCTATTCCGCTTGGAGCCATTGGTTTTCGTTCCCCATCTGAAAAAAACGATGATATTTTAAAGTGGGAAATGACCGTGAAAGTGCTTGCCAATAGAATGCAAACCGGCTTACTCGATCAATTGATGGTCAATAATGAGATGCCTTTGGCAACTGTTTTAAACATGCCCTACCAGGACTATGGCCAAACAGTAATGATTTACTTCCCGGGATTTTTTAAACGCCTTAAAAAAGGTGAGAAAAAAATAATGGCCCAAATAGAACGACTCAAAAAAGGCGATTTTTCTGATGATCTTTTGGAGGCCATAAAAGCCGAAATGTATAAAACTTATCAGTTAAAGCTTGAGTCTATCGAAAACCAGGCTGTCAATCTTGCCTATACATTTACCAATGATAAAGACCCACAAAGTGTTTATGAGCGTCCTCAAAAGATTAAAGCGGTTACTAAAAACGATATCGTTGAAATGGCCAATAAATACTTTACCGATAACCGGCTTGTCATGTATTCAAAAATGGGATTCCCCAAAAAAGAAAAACTTCAGAAACCCGGTTACGAGCCTGTTGTGTCCAACACCAATGCCAAATCGCCCTATCGCAAAAAGTTTGAGCAAATTCCCTCGACCGATTATGAAATAGAGCCTGTTGATTTGGACAAATCAGTCCTTAAAGCTGATATATATCCCAAAGTACATCTTCGCCAGTCGCATAACCCACTCAATGATATTGCGCAGCTGCATATACAGTTTAATAAAGGTCGCAAACATGATATGATGCTAGCATACACCGCTCGCGCTATGAACAATGCGGCTCCTGAAGGAATGAATTTGCAGCAGTTTAAAGAGGCAATGGGAAATACAAACTGTAATTATAATTTTTATTCAAATAATGGTTATATCGGAGTCAGCATTAAAGGTCCAGAAAGTAAATTGCCAGAAGCATATGACCTGGTTAGCCAATTAATTGCCAACCCGACCATCACCAAAGACAAGATTAAGCAAATGTACAAAGAGGAAAAAATATCCCGCAAAATGGAAAAGACTGAGCCGGATATGATGGCTTCGGGATTGTACAATTACTTGATTTATGGTGATAAGTCGCCTTATTTAAATAGACTGCCTGTAAAAGATATTAAAAGACTTGATCCTGAAGAACTTTTTAATCCGTTTCGTGATGCGTTGACTTTCGAAGCCGATTTGTTTTACACCGGCCAAAACAGCCTTGATGAAACTGTGGCCGAGATTAAAACACATTGTCCTTTTTTAGCTAAGGTAAAGGTTGACGGAAATGGTTTCCCGGCTCCCGGCTTCAGGAAATTTGAGCAAAATGAGGTTTATTTCATAGATCATAAGCGTGCAAAACAAAGTAAGCTGTTCTTATTTATTAATCAGGATAAGATAGCACCCGATGAGGTTCCTTTGGTAGAAGCATTTAATATGTATTTTGGCGGTGGCTTTTCTGGTCTTGTGCTGCAGGAAATACGTGAATACAGAAGCATGGCATACTCTGCTGGGGCCAATTTTCAATTGCCCGTTCAGAAGGAACACAATGCCATTTTTGCCGGTTTTGTTGGCACGCAGTGCGATAAAACCCTCGAAGCATTGGAGATTTTTAACGGACTTATCCGTGATATGCCTGAAAAACCTGAAAGAATGGACATGATCAGAAATTACCTGGTAAATTCTGCAATTACTAAAAAACCAGGTTTCAGGGGCTTGCCCTGGAAAGACAGAACCTGGAAGCGGGAAGGGTTTGATAAAGATCCTATCCCGGATAAAGTGAAGGCGTATCAGAATCTCACATTCGATGATATTGTGAAATTTTATGAACAAAAAATAAAAGATAAAGCCGTTGTGATTGCTTTGGTGGGAGATGCCGAACAAATAAGCATGGACGGACTTAAAAAATATGGAGATATCCAGGTAAAAGAGTGGGACGATGTCTTTACGAAATAAATTTAACCGAAACTAAATACAAAAGCGCTGTTCTTGAGGAATGGCGCTTTTTTTATTGCTTTTGGCTTCTTTTAGTTATTTTT
>NZ_DATFKB010000113.1:0-11515 GCF_035268865.1 Salinivirga sp.
TTACCTCATCAAGATTTTGGCTAAGTCTGTTAAGGTACACCACGGCAGGGGATTCCGGGAATGGCTTATGTAAGGTATATGCATCATATCCATGCCGAAAGACAACTATGCTATCTACAACCTCCAAAGCATTTTTGGTGATCTCCAACACGCCGTTTGGTCTAATCTCATAATTCATGACACCTGATAACGAGACTCCCTGCAACGGCTCATTGCTGTGGCTATCGCGCACTTCGAGCAAGTACTGCCCGTAGCTTGTAAAGCCGAACAGCACAAAGAAGAAAAAAATGAGAAAAAAGCGTTTAATCATTCATTCACCGGCAACAATTTCACAATAAATCCGGGTTTCTCTGCCGCCACATAAAGGAAACCATCAGGCCCCACTTCTACATTACGCACACGGCCAATACCTTCGAGCAATTTTTCCTGATCGACCACCTCATTGCCATCGAGCTCGACCCGTTCAAGGTACTTAAAGCGTAACGAACCTACCATAATATTGTTTTTCCAGCCCGGGTACCGGTCACTGGTAACAAAGGTCGTTCCGCATGGTGCAATAGAAGGTGTCCACTGGATAATAGGCTGTGCCATGCCTTCTTTATGTGTAATATCGGTGAATTTGGTGCCATCATAATTTATTCCGTATGAGATTACGGGCCAACCGTAGTTTACACCCGGACGAATAAGGTTCAACTCATCGCCACCACGTGGACCGTGCTCCGTAATCCAAATATCACCTGTCTCGGGATGCATGGTCGTTCCCTGTGGATTGCGATGCCCATATGAATAAATAGACGGCATGGCGTCAGGGTTTTCTACAAACGGATTATCTTTGGGAATGCGTCCATCGTCGTGTATTCGGTGAATTTTACCATTATGGTTTTCGAGTGTTTGGGGGTTTACTTCGCGGCGTCCACGGTCGCCAATCCCAAACCACAAATAACCATCCTTATCGAATTGCAGTTTGCAGCCCCAGTGATACGACTTGCGTGAATCGGGTTTGCCATCAAATATTTTCTCCTGATCGACAAGCTTATTGCCTTCTATGCGTGCCCGCATTATAGCAGTATTACCAGCTTTGGGATCTTCATTGGAGGGTTCGGAATAAGCGAAATAAAACCAACCGTTAGATTCATATTCGGGATGCAGGCGCAAATCGAGTAACCCACCCTGCCCTTTCGGAAGAATATCGGGCAATCCTTGCATTTCAGTAAGCTCACCCTCATGCAGCCGATAGAGGGTACCAGAACGCTCTGAAATAAGCATATCGCCATTAGGTAAAAATTCCATTCCCCAGGGTACATCCAGTCCGGCTATTATTGTATCAATGGTAAAATTTTGTTTCTTAGTTTTTATTACCTGATCAGCCAAAAAAGCAGGCTTTAATTTCTTATGGTCCTTAGGTACTTCTTTGCGAATATATTTGGCCAGCGCCATAATTTCATCATCAGAAAAAGTTTCTTTAAATGCAGGCATACCTTCCTCTTCTTTACCAAATTTTATACTTTCAAAGGCAATTTGATCGTTTCCGCTAGTCATCCATTCCCGTTGATCGAAACGTTGCAGATTCTCACCATGACAACCAGCACAGTAATTAAGGTACTTTTCCTTCACATCAGGATTTACAGATTTATTCATACCAAACATATGATTAAGCGTGGTATGGCTGAAATTTATCCAGGAAACCAACATTGTACCCAGAACTAAAATAGCAACAATAGTGAAGATGATTTTGAGCTTGGATTTTGACATAGCACATAAATTTACCGGCTTTAACCGCATTTTTATGCAATATAAGAAAGAAATATCAAAATTCAACATCGAATACACCCAATATTTAACGAAAAGGAGGTGCATAAAAATTTATAACACAGAATGCTATATATACAGGCACAAAGTATAGACAGTGTAAAAAAGAATAAACAGAAGAGTTACTTAAAATTACTATAACCAGGTTTAATAGATAGGAAATTTATGTTATGCACCGGCAATGGCTGCATCAACCTCTTTCATTTTAAAGGGTTTCTGAAAGTATTTCTTTATTACCCCCTGATTTAAAGCCTCCTGAATTTCATCTGTTATTTCATATCCTGTTAATATATAGAAATCAATCATGGGATATTTTACACGAGCTGAAGCAATAAATTCCAGACCATTCATTCCGGGCATACGCATATCGCTAATTACCACATCAGGGGTTTCCATTGCTTCCAACAGATTAAGGGCTTTCATACCTGATTCGGCAATGGTTACACCATAGTGTTTTTTAAACATATTTTGAAACAACACCAGATTAATGTGCTCATCATCGACGTAAAGAATGCGTTTTTGATTGTTCATATACAATTCATTTGATGGGAAAGTAAATTACAAACATTGTTCCCTTTTTGACTTCAGATTGGCATAATATTTCTCCACCATGCTCATGAACAATCTTTTGCGATATAGAAAGTCCAAGACCGGTGCCTTCTCCGGGGTCTTTTGTTGTAAAAAACGGATCGAAAATATGTTTTAGATCATTCTTTTTAATACCTTTTCCATCATCTTTAATCGATATCTCAATTTTATTGTTTTCTGCCTGCGTAACGATGTGTATGTTGCCCCCTCCTTCAATAGCATGCACTGCATTTAATAAAATATTGAGCAAAACCTGATGAATTTGGCCTTGATTGGCCAGAAAATCCGGCAAATATTCACCATAGGTTTTATGTATCTGAATTCTGTTTTTATATTGATTGTAGAGCATCGTCAGGCAATCGTCAACAACCTGGTTTATATTAATCCTGGTCTTGGTTAGATCTTCTCGCCTCGAATATCGTCCAAGACTCTTAACGATATTCACAGTTCTATCGACACCCGTATTTATGGCATTAAAATAGGGTTCCAATTGTCGTTTTTCTTCCTGAAGATACTCTTCCATAAATTCCTCAATCGCCTGAACTCCATTATAAATATAATTCACCGGATTATTAATTTCGTGAGCGACACCAGCCGTTAAAATTCCAAGTGAGGCCATTTTTTCTGATTCAATAAGTTTGGCCTGAGCGTCCTTTAACTCATTAAATGTTTTAGACAACATTTCATTATTTGCAGTTAACTCATCCTGGTAAGAAATGAGCTCCTCATTTTGAGTCTGTAGCTCTTCACGATTTTCTTTTAATTCTTCATTCTGAGTTCCCAGTTCTTCTGCTTGCTCTCTAATACGGTTGGATTTTTCCTTCAGTTCATTATTGGTTCTTTCCAACTGATCCTCATATCTTACGTTTTGAATTCTGAGATAATAAATGGATAAGTTGAAGAAAACAAATACGGCTATATGCGAAAGCTTTAAGAAAAATAGATTGTCTATAATAAAGGGAATAATGCTTGCCTGACTTTCATCAACCCAAATCATTACTAAATCAACAAAAACTAACACCACCATGTAATAAATCATGGAAATAAAGAACAATAATCGCTCTTTCCTATAAGACAAAATAAAATGTGGAATTAAGGATAGAGCCACCAGCCCAAGGGGGACATAGAAAAAAAATTCATCTAAAATATGACCAAAAAGAACAGGTAAAAAACCAAAGATGAAAGCAGGTAAAAAAATCAAACTTATTTTACTGATAAAAATCAGTTTAAAACGTGTGAGCAATAAATTTACCAGGGCGATGCCAAAGATTAGGATTGTCCGATAGCTACCATAAGACATCTGATTTTTATCTACAAAAAATAAAATCAGCTCGATGATAAATATACTGAATAGAGTACTGAAAAGGATCAGATTGATCCAGTTCATCAATGTGACATTTCTACGCTCATATTCATTAACAACAGCTTTTGTTCCGAACTTGCTGATTTGGCTAAAAACATTACCCATATGCAGATGATAAAAGAACAACACCAAGGTACAAAAAAAAATAGTGTGTTTATGGACTTAATTCATTTATAAAGGTCTTTTAAAAATCATTACTCAGCTTTATGATCAAGAGGCAATCTTATCAAAAAGGCAGTGCCATTCTGCAATTGTGATTCACATTCAATGTTACCTCCATGATCATTCACAATTTTTTGAGATATAGAAAGCCCAAGCCCAGTTCCTTTGCCAGGATCTTTTGTGGTAAAAAAAGGATCGAAAATATGCTTCAAATCACCAGGCTTGATACCTTCCCCATCATCCTTAATTCTTATTTCGATTTCACCTGTAGTTTTACGTGTGTGTATGTTTATATTGCCTTCATTAAAACAGGCGTCTATGGCATTGACCAATATATTAAGAAACACCTGGTGAATTTGCCCTTCATTACCCAAAATAGTAAGATCCTGTTCGCTGTATTTCCGATGTATTTTTATGCGGTTTTTGTACTTATTATATAGCATTGTCAGGCAATCATCCAAAACTTCATGCAAATCGAAATTATTCCAGGGTAACTCTTCACTTCTTGTGTAGCGACCAAGGCTTTTGACAATATTTACAGTTCGATCGACACCGGTATTGATAGCATCGAAATACGGGTTCAGATGGGGCATATGATCAGGAAATCTCTCTTTAATATAATCCTCAACTGCGTTTGTGCCACTGTATATAAAATTCACCGGGTTGTTGATTTCATGTGCTACCCCTGCAGTAAGAATACCCAGCGAGGCCATCTTTTCTGATTGTACAAGTTGATTCTGAGCTCCCTTAAGCGATTCGAGGGTATCCTGTAGTTCTTCACGTTGCTCAAAAAGTTCCTCATTGGCTGATTTGAGTTCTTCGTTTGTTGTTTCAAGCTCTTCTGTACGTTTACTTACAAGTCTTTCAAGATGGTCTTTATACTGCTTTAGCTCATGGAGCAAATTTTCATATCGTCCGAGCATTTTACGCATGATAAGCAAAATAATAAATGCCACAATGGTAATATGAATGGCATTAATAATCCATGGATAAAACTTCAGTACATAATCATTGGGGTGATATTCCTTTGGCAAGCTTTGAATACCTGAATAATGCATATAACCTATAGCAATAAAACCAATTAGAACAATGCTATGAAAAATAATAACACGGGAAAAGGAAAAGTATAAAAATGAAAAAAACGGAATGAGTACAATATAAATTCTTGCTGCAGAAAAAACCCCGTAGAAAAATGCATCGTACATCGAAAAAAAGAAAACAAGCAGTAAAAATACCGATGCTTTGAATATGGTTGAAAGTTTCTTACGAAAAATGGCTACTGTTCCAAGGCTAAGCATCACCATAAATTCGAGGAAATAAGTAACCGATAAATCATTATTCATGAGTCGGGTAAGGCTAATCAGATAAGCAACAGCACCGAGACACGCTGTAATAATAAGCGAGATATCCAGGATATTTTTTCGCAGGTGATCAATATCGTTGCTCATAACAATCAATTTTAGGTTCTTCCATATTTTAGGTAAACCATTATTCGGGCCGGTCGATCTTAATCAAATAGTTACTCACCGGAGCATAATGAAAAGCAACTTCGCCCCCTGTTTCAAGCATATTATAAAGCTCTTTATCAATGCGATGCCGAACATTGTCTACAATTACATAAAAAACCTTATGCGCGTTCATTTCCTGACCGACATAAAGCGTTCCGCTACCTGCTTCGAAATCGGTTTTTTCCTCGAGTCTTTGTATGGGTTTTAAAACCACATTTTTCACTTTATTTTTAATGTCGGCACGATAGTTTCTGGTCATTGTAAAGTGCATTAAAGCAGCCAACCCGATTACAACAACCATAAGAAACCAGGTAAAATCAATACCTGTAAGCAGTAATAGTTCCGGATTCATATTGCTGATTACGCGTACCACAACTACACCAGGGACCAATAGCATCAAAGGAAAAAGTATACCAGGCCTGAATTGATATTTCAATGTTTTGATATCTGACGCCTCAAGGGGCATTTTTTTGTATTTTTCCATTATGACTATTTAGTTTTCATAAGATTGAACAAATTCGGCCAATCCATTTGTAATTCTAAACTCCCAATAGCGATGATTAATACAACCTGCGGGACAATCACCCCAGCCAATACTAAATGTGAGTTTGGCAAAGTCGTTGTTGCGTTCCATTGTAATTGTATTCCCATCACCAACACAGCCAGGATACAAATCAGACAAAAGCACAGCATCAATTTGCTCAAATTCATGTGCAATGGGTATCATATTCCAGATTTCCTGTGTATAAAGGGTCAGCCAGGGAAATTCAGGATAACTATATGCTAATTTTACCGAGTCAAATGCATAAATGTTCAGCAAGCTATCGAGCAGTGCATTACCTGTAGGAGTCACTCCATTTACCATATTTTGAACTTCCGGCGCATCGGTTTGTACTTTTAAACTCAGACCGTTCATCATAATGCAACAGCGCGTATGAATTTCATATACAGTAAAAACGGTATCGCGCTCAGGAATATCAAGTTCATAAACGGCATTAATCAACTCAAAAACCCTGTCAATCTCTTCATGGTTTAAAATGGGCTCGCTGTAGTTGGGATGATTGGGATTATTGATGATCTCCTGTTGGTACAATTGAATGGCATCTGTACGATATGATTCTATATCCACGCTATTGGAACTGCCATTTTTAATGTCATCAGCATTTCCAAAATGGCAACCTTTTATTAAAATAAAGAGCAGGGCTAAACAAAAAAGACGCATTATTAAAGCAGTTTAGTTATAGATATAAATCTACAACAGTATAACAACGAAAGCAAAAAAACTTGATTACTGTATGAATAAAACAGTTATATGCCGGCTTTTTCCTGATTAATGTGATAAATATTACCCAGGCCATTTTGAATGGCATTTGCTTTGAGCACAAGCGTATCTACCTCAGTAATTTTTCTTGGAAACGCTGGTGCGCGGGTACTTGTAAAATAGAAAATACCATGTTTTAAATCGACAAAAGGACAAAAATCAAGAGCTGTGCTATTAATTCCCGCTCCCATATTTTGTGCCTGCTCCCATGTTCCATCGTTTCTTTTTTTACTTATGTACATGTCGCCTCCACCCAGGCCATCTTCCCGGCCATAACTACCAAAAATAATAATGTCTTCATCGGGACTTACCCAGGCATTATATTCATAGTTTTTGGAGTTGACAGCACTATCAAGCGGCACAGGTGGCTGGTAAATGCCTTTGATCTTTTTACTTACAAAAATATCTTCTGCTCCCACACCATGACTGCGTGTTGCCGTAAAATACAAATTACCCTTTTTACTTACAGCCGGATAGAATTCATTACCCGGGCCATTGATGATGGTATCGAGTGACTGCGGCTCACTCCATTTATTGCCATTGCGTGTAGTCATCCAAATATTATAATCACCGGCAGCGGTATCTCCGGGCATTGGCCTGTCAGAAGCAAAATAGAGTTTTTTGCCATCCATTGAGAAAAAAGGCTCAATATCCTGATAAGTGCCAGAGAAAGGCATTAATTTTCGTTTACCCCAACCCTGTGTATCTTTTTTAATGCATACCAGGAACCTGTGTTTTTGTGTATAGTCACCCAGCGTATATATAATTTCGTCGCCTTCAGGCGAAATAGCAAAATCGCGTTCATAAAGGGGCGTGGAGATTATTCCTTTTCCAAAAAGTGACGTCTCCGAAGGAGCAGTATCAATATTTATTTTATCGCCATTCTGTAAATTGCAGCTTACCAGCAAAACCAGAGTTATATATCTAATCAAATGCATCATTATTGCTATTCTCTTATTTTTTAGCATTAAAAATAATAAAACCACAGCTTATTAAATGTCCAACTAATGTTTTATTTTAAATTTATAGAATCAATTCCAGTTATACCAGTGTGCTTGCAAACCCCGGTATCCTGAAGGTTTATAATTCAACCAGGCGAATCGAGTTGCCTTCCTGCTTGAGCACTAAAAACTTATTCTTTTTATTTGACCATACCGGAGCGCCAAATGTGCCCTCCACAATTTTACCATCTACAAGGAGTTTGCGCTTATTGTCCATAAAATGATTTTCTGTAAAATACTGTCCCATAAAGTCGTCATGCTTTTCCAGGGTAACAAGAGCAGCGTAGCGACTGGCATCGGGCGACATTGTAAACTCCACGATGCTTTTAAAGCTCAAATCGCAAGCTAATTTGCCGTTTTTGTATAGCTGTGCCGTAAAATTCCTTTCACCCTCACGTTTAAACTCTTTTCTGAAAAAAACATCGTTGCTCTCCGTGGCAAAGTGCATCCAATCGCCCATGGCCCTACCCTTGATGTCGAACCTGAAGTCGCCGTTTATTACGGTTCTGTCTTCACTACCAACCGATTGATCTTTTGTAACCACAAGATTTAACTTGCCTGTTTTAGGGCTGAACTTTAGGGTTTCTATGCCCATAATCTTATCTACACCATCAATCTTAAATATTTCTCCATTCTTTTTTAAGGTGTAGGGCTGATTATAGTTTTTCCTGTAAAATGTGTAGTAATCTCCGTTGGGGCTGAGTCTGAGTGCAGCACCGCCTTTGCCCCTCTCTTCAGGAGTGACCCGCTCGAGGATTTTACCATTAAAATTAACAAGGAGTGAGCTCCCGTCGGTATCGTATGTTGTGAAATAAAGTTGATCTCCGGTTTCATGAATCGAAGCGCGGTATGCGTATTTTCCATGTTTAACCAGCTCCCCGGAACGGTAATTATACTTCCATATTTCCACAGATTTCTTTTTGTACCTGTCGTTTCCAGTGTAGTTTTTGTTTTTTTCAGATACGGTAAAACACACCCAGGGAGCTGCAATTTTAAGATTACCAACTTGTTGATCAATAGTAAAATCGAACTTTTTATCATCAATAAGTACGCTATGTTTTGCCTTGCTCGCATTATTAATAATTACGTTTTCCCAGGCATTGAAGTAAGGTTTATTTGTACCGGGCAAAAAGCCGATTTGATTAACCAGGTTAAAGGGCCCGTCAATTGATTCATGGTTCAGGTAAATGTATTTCTTTCTCTTATCATCTTTCGCGCCAACAAAGAGTAGGTCATCGTTATTATATGCGTATCTGATGTCTTTTATTACTTTCCAGCCACGCAGTTTGATTCTGCCTTTTTCAATTAAACGGGCGTCTCCCGGCCTCCATTCCATGGCAAAAGTGGTATTCGATGATGTGGGATCATAAGCGGGTGCCTGTACAACACTCCAAAAAGTTATGCCAATGTCGTTATTGCCGAAAATAGGATAATACTTTTGACCTTTCACTCCGGCAAAACTGATATGCTTTCCATCGGGGGTTATCCAGTTGTCAATATCGCCATCATCCTGGTGTATATCATAAATCCGATCGTATGGACCCATTTTGTTTCCGTTTAATACTACGAAATAGTCGTACATATCGTAATCTTTGGGATTATTGTCAACCCGCATTTGACCGCCCCTTAAAAGAGGTTGCGCACCATAAGGCATTCTCATCTCCCTTTTGTAAATCTGTTTTGATTGGTTGGGTTTGCGTGTCATGGCGAACGTGTACTTCACACTGCCATTATCATTTAATCCAATTTTACCATAAACAAGCTCTTCGTTTGCAGCCAGGTTCAAAATGTGGTCTGAAAATGGAGCTGCTGGTTTCTGAAAATTTTGAGCATGTCCGGCAGCATTCCGGCAGCCATTATTTTTGTTGTAATTTATTTCTGACTGATTGTTGATTTCTTTATTGGATGGCTTTTCTGTTGCCTTTCGCGCTTCAACGGTATTTACTAAGGCAAGCAAAAACATACAAAGAATTAGACCGGTTTTTTTCATAATTATGGAGTTATTCGTTTATACAAAAATATACATAAATTAGGTTGTCAAATTTTTACAGAATGAAAAAATTGGCAAACCATGTTTAGAGTCTGTCCATAGAGTCGGGGTATCTAATGAATAAACTCCATTTCCAAAGCTTCCGAAACTCAAAACCGTTGATTTTACTGGTGTAAATGATGCGGTTTTGAGTGAGGCTAACGCAGAAAATGGAGTTTTCTGACGGACAATATTTAGGGTTTTGGCAAAAATCTGCATGTTTAAAACAGCTTTTTCAATTTCTCTTTGGCTTCCTCTTTTGGATCAACAGGTGCAGGTTTTTCTATCTGGTTGTTAACACCTTCCTCTCCACAATAGGGCACATAGTTTAGTTTGCTTCCGGGTACAAGAATAACCTCGAATGGCATATGATAATTAAATCCTGTCCGTGATGTTGGGATGCAACTAAGGTTCTCGTAGCCGGGAAAGTTATGGTGCGATAACGTGGGATCGAACCAGTACCATACATCGTTCATTTCAACAATAACAGCCCAGTGGTCGCGATAAAAATCGTAGTGAAAACGTTCAACAGCCATCTTGTTTGCGGGTACACCGGCTGTGCGGAGCATGGCCGAAAAAGCCAAAGCTGCCGATGAGCAGTTACCTACCGGGATAAAATCGTATTTATTGTAAAGATTTATAAATTGCTCAATGGTTGTCCAGTAGCTAACCGGACCATTAGGCCTTGTTCTGTTGATGCTTTCATCAAATACCTTTTTAACTGTTTGGGTTAAGGCTCCGTGTTTTCTAAAAACGGATTTCGTATTGTTCTTGTAAAACTCCCAGGTTTTTCTGGTAATCTCATATATTTCCCGGCTGCTTGTTGCTTCTGCTCCCGATACCCCAATTAACTCACGTAATTGCTGTTTTTGAGCTGTGTTCCGGTTTAAGTTGCGAAAAAAGAAGTCGAATTCTTTATTTACTTCACCTTTTGTATTTGTGTAATACTTAGAAGTTGTACGATAGGGAATGTTCCCGCGGTGCTTACTATCAAATAATTTTGTTTTTTGAGGTGGCCTGGTTAGGTTCAGTGCAACATTCCTCCGGTTATCTGATTTATGATATTGGTGATGATCGGAAACAAGCCCGTCGATATCTGCCAGCACTACTGCAACATAATCGTTATCGTCTATTTGTGCGTTTGGAAAACTGAAGTTCCCATTGGCATCAGGCTTTGTGGTTAGCGGAGATTTTGCGTATTTATTCAGGAAAAATTTAACCTCAACATTTTGTACGTTATAGCCCTCAGGCACGTTTACGTTACCCCTGGGTTGGGGAATTTTATTGCCATTTGCCCGGGGATTAAAAGCCCTTCTGGTTTGCGCATCAATGAGGTACCACTCCATCCACGGACCGTTATGGTTGTCCCAAATGTGCACGTTTGAGCGGTTCTTGCTGCTTCTTCCTGCCAGGCAGATGACTTTTCCGCTGTTTTTATCGAAAATTTTAAAACGACCATTTCCCTGGTGCTCGAAAAGAAACTTTTGATTATCCTGATGGTTGCGTGTCCAGGTTTTTACGCTTGTCCCGTTTTTGGTGTTCGCTCCCTGAATGTCGATTCTGGAGTTTCTGGTATTTCCAATTTTTATCTCGTAATATCCATCAGAGGATTTAAAGTGCATGGAGAATGTTCTGTCGTGATTATTGTCGAAATTGTAAACCTGGATATTCGAGCCTTTTTTTATGTCTTTTGGATATCCGGGAACATCCCAATAACCACCATTGTTTTTTCCG
>NZ_DATFKB010000114.1:0-11778 GCF_035268865.1 Salinivirga sp.
CCGTAGAAGTGCTGAGTGTTTATATAATGGGCGACGGAACAGCTACTGCCTGTAATGGTATGTTTTATGATGATGGAGGAGCAGAAGAGAATTATTCAGATGGTGCAAATTACAGCATGACATTTTTCCCGGCAGAAACAGGTAATATGTTGCAATTTAACTTCATTGATTTTTCTGTAGAAGATATGAGTGGCCTCGACTGTTATGATGAACTTACTGTTTATGATGGAGAAGATACCAATGCACCGCTCATAGGCACTTTTTGTGACAATAATCCGGCTGAGATTATAACTGCTTCAAATACCTCAGGCGCACTTACTTTTGTATTTGAATCTGACGGATATGTTACCCAATCCGGGTGGGTTGCTGAATTTTCGTGTGTGAGTGAAGCCCGCACTGTTACATTCAGTGTAACAGACAGTTCAGGTCCTATTCAGGGAGCTGAGATTTTTGTGGCAGATGATACATTGATCACCGATGCTTCTGGCGAGGCATCAATTTCATTGTCTGATGGTACTTATGATTTTGTTGTAAC
The DNA here is from genome assembly GCF_035268865.1 of Salinivirga sp. GTDB lineage: Bacteria > Bacteroidota > Bacteroidia > Bacteroidales > Salinivirgaceae > Salinivirga. The sequence continues at coordinate 536 of NZ_DATFKB010000114.1, forward strand.
CCTGGATGATATGTCTTCTTTTGAAGACTCGTTCACAGTTGCAGGAGAAGATTTAGCTATCGAAGTTATGGCACCTTTCCCATTAACTTACATGGTAACTTTCCATGTAACAGCCGATGGCGTTCCAATGGAGGGGGCTACAGTAACATGCCCGGCGGGAACGATGAGTACAAATCAAAATGGCGATGCAGCAGCACAAATGACAGTGGGTACGCATAATTATACGGTTAGCCTTCAGGGATACCCCGATGCAGAGGGGACCGTTGAAATTACTGATGGACCAAAAACTGTAAATGTGGATATGCTTGGTCTTAGTGAACTTTCAGTTGAAAATATTGAAATTTATCCGAATCCTAATAAAGGGGTTTTCCTCATCAGGGTCGATGGTACTTTCATATTAGATGTTTTAAATGCTATGGGCAAAGTTGTGCATTCAACTCAAATCATAAATGAAAGCACCATTAATCTTAAAGATGCCGGAAGCGGATTGTATTTCATTCGATTACATAATGAAAAAACATTGGGAATAAAGCGGTTAATAATTAGTAAATAGTAGACTTTTTAGTGAATTGGAAAAGTGGGGACCCATGGGGGTTCCCCTTTTTTTGCTTAAAATTAGTTACCTCTCAGACTTTTTCTAAAATCTGGAATTCAAAATCAAAAGCGTGATACGAATCTTTTGGATGATAATGACTGTAGATTATGTTCCAGTCATTTAAATTGTAGGAAGGGAAAAAAGTATCACCATCGATTTCTGCATTTATCTGCGTTAAATAAAGTCTGTCTGCATAGGGAAGGGCTGCTTCGTATATTTTGCCACCACCTACCACCATCAGCTCTTTTTCATCTAAGGTTTCCGCTTTTTGTATACCTTCTTTTATGCTGTGGGCTACTTGAGCCGATTGAGTGTTATAGTTCTTTTTGCTTGTAACAACTATGGTTTTATTATTCTTAAGCTCTTGTTGTGGTTCTTCAAATGTTTTTCGGCCCATTAACAAATAATGGCCCTCAATACGTTCTTTTAGCCATTTAAGATCATCTGGCAGGTTCCAGGGCACTTCTCCATTTTTACCAATAACCAGGTTTTGGCTCATGGCAGCTATTAAAGATACTTTCATGTGAATTTATTTGCTATTGCAAGATAATCAATGAAAAAGTTTGAATCAAAAAAAAACCGGTTCATCAGAAACCGGCTTTCTTATAAATATTAAAATTAGCCTCCAAAATCGTCGTATGCAATATTTTCTTGCGGCACACCTAAATCGATTAGCATTTTTGTTGCAGCATCGTTCATCATGGGAGGACCGCAGAGATAATATTCGAGTTCTTCGGGTTCATCGTGTTTCGACAGATAATTGTCATAAATCACCTGGTGAATAAATCCGGTATCGCCATCCCAGTTATCCTCTGGCAGAGGCTCTGAAAGCGCAATGGTAAAATCGAAATTGGGAAAATTCTTTTCAATTTTTCTAAACTCTTCTGCGTAGAATACCTCCTTTTTTGAACGAGCTCCATACCAGAAAGTAACTTTACGGTCGGTTTTAACTGTTTTAAACAAGTGGAACAGGTGTGAGCGCATTGGCGCCATTCCAGCACCACCGCCAATGAACATCATTTCTCTTTGTGTGTCTTTCAGGAAAAATTCTCCGTAGGGCCCACTAATGGTGATTTTATCTCCCGGTTTAAGCGAAAAAATGTAAGATGAGCAAACCCCGGGGTTAACATTTTTAAACTGACCTTTCACACGGTCAAATGGAGGTGTGGCAATACGAATATTGAGCATCACGATATTGCCTTCTGCCGGGTGGTTTGCCATTGAGTATGCTCGGAATTGCGGTTCGGGATTTTTCATTTTCAGGTCGAAAAGTCCCATTTTTTCCCAATCTTCGCGGAATGGTTCTTCCACTTCAACGTCTTTGGCAAAATCTACCTCAACTTTAGGCACATCAATTTGAATATAACCACCACTCTTGAAATCGAGGTTTTCACCTTCAGGCAGTTTAACCACAAACTCTTTAATAAATGTAGCCACGTTTTTATTGGAAACAACTTCGCATTCCCATTTTTTAATGCCCATTACCTCTTTCGGCACGTGCATCTTTATATCATCTTTAACTTTAATCTGGCAGCCCAGACGCCAATTATCCTGAATTTCTTTACGCGTAAAGAACCCGGTTTCTGTAGGTAAGATGGTCCCTGCACCTGACTCAACCTGGCATTTACACATTCCGCATGTTCCACCACCACCGCAGGCAGAGGGCAGGAATAACCCATTGCTGCTCAATGTCGATAGCAGGGTGCCGCCTGGATCTGTCTCAAACTCTTTTTCGCCATCGTTAATATCGATTTCGACCTTACCCTGAGGCGTTAGTTTCTTCTTGGCAAATAGCAAAATCGACACAAGCATCATGATGATGATCAGGAAGACAGCAACGCTTATTTCTATAACTGTTATATTTGATGTTAACCAAATCATGTTTGTCGCTTTTTATCTGATTATAATTTAATTCCCATAAAACTCATAAAGGCGATACCCATTAAACCTGTTATTATAAAGGTAATACCGAGTCCTCGCAAGGGTGCTGGAACATTAGAGTATCTGATTTTTTCACGTATTGCTGCAATTCCCACGATAGCAAGTAACCATCCAACACCTGATCCAAGTCCGAAAACTGAAGCCTCAGCAATATTATTGTATGCTCGTTCCTGCATGAATAATGAACCACCCAGTATAGAACAGTTCACTGCAATTAGTGGCAAGAATATACCAAGTGAGGCATATAGCGTGGGTGCAAACTTATCTATTACCATTTCTACCAGCTGTACCATAGAGGCAATAACTGCAATAAAAATGATAAAACTCAGAAAGCCCAGGTCCACATCAGCGAGGCTGGGAGAGAGCCATGTCAGTGCGCCTTCCTGAAGCAGGTAGTTTTCAATCAGGTAGTTCACCGGTACGGTTATACCTAATACAAATACTACAGCCAGTCCAAGTCCCATTGAGGTCTTAACAGTCTTCGATACGGCCAGGTACGAACACATACCCAGGAAGTAAGCGAAGATCATGTTGTCTATAAATATTGACTTTACAAATATGTCTAATAAATTTTCCATTTCAGCTGATTTTCAGTGTTTAACTTACGTCAATCAAGTCTTTGTTTCTGCTTCGTTGTATCCAGATGATAATTCCAACTGTAATAAGGGCCATTGGGGGTAATATAAACATTCCGTTGTTCACATAAACACCTCCGGCTTCGGCATACCAACTATCTGGAATTACCTGATAACCCCATAGTGTACCTGAGCCAAAGAGCTCACGTACAAAACCTACTACTACTAGAATTACACCATATCCGGCAGCATTTCCTATACCATCTAAAAATGAGGGCCATACTTTGTTGCCTAATGCAAAAGCTTCAAGCCTTCCCATAATAATACAGTTCGTAATAATAAGTCCTACGAATACTGATAATTGCTTGCTAACGTCGTAAACGAATGCTTTAAGTACCTGGTCTACCAGAATTACTAAAGCAGCAATTACCACAAGCTGCACGATGATTCGTATGCGGTTTGGTACTGTTTTACGAAGTAAAGATATTATGACGTTTGCTGCAGCCATTACAGCAACTACAGAGAGTGCCATAACCACTGATGGTTTGAGTTTCACTGTAACAGCGAGCGCCGAACAGATACCAAGCACCTGTACAGTAATCGGATTGTCCTGTCCAAGTGGATTGGTTATTAGGCGTCTGTTTTTGGGTGAAAATAGAGGTTCTCTATCGCTCATTGTTCTTTATTTTTGATGTTGTTTAAAATAAGTTACATAGCTTCCCAGATTATCTTCCAGCATAGCGTCCAATCCATTACTGGTAATTGTACCTCCAGAAATGGCATCTACAGCATGCGGATCATCATCAGGAGCTCCACCTTTAACCACATCGACTGATACAAATTCATTGTCTTTATTAAAAAGCTTTTTTCCAACAAATTGCTGTTCAAATTCAGTGGTGTTAATTTCTGCTCCTAGACCGGGAGTTTCGCTTTTATGGTCAAAACTGGCTCCTACAATTGTATTATAATCATTTTTGAGTGCCACATAGCCCCAAATTGGGCCCCATAGACCTTTTCCCCTTACAGGTATGATAAAGTTCTTTGTTCCATCGTCCTGTTTACTTACAAAAACTGGTAATTTGCGTGATTCAACAGGTTTATCAAGCTCTTTTTTCAAATCAACGGTGAAGGCTTCTCCTTTTACTTTTTCGCCTTTGGAATTTACAACATAGCTATCAACGATGTATTTATCATACAAACTTTCGATGTAGCTGTTTTTGTTTTCCTGCTCATCGGCATCAAGTCCAAGGCTTACAGAGCTTAGAATGCTCTTTTTCTTCTCTACCTCCACGTTTTTATCCTGCATTGGTTTGAGTGACATCGCTGCAAAAGATAAAAGTGCAGCTACAACCACAACCATAATCGCAGCATAAAGAAATGTATATGTATTACTTTGCGTATTCATGTGTATCTAAGTTTAAGCGTTGGCACTTACATTAGCTCTTTTCATACGTTTCTTAATATTGCCTTGTACCACATAGTAATCAATGAGTGGTGCAAAAACATTCATAAACAGGATGGCAAGCATAACACCTTCCGGGTAGGCCGGATTAACCACCCTGATAAGAATAGCCAGGAAGCCAATTAAGAATCCGTAAATGTATTTTCCTTTTGTCGTTTGCGATGCCGATACAGGATCTGTAGCCATAAATACAATACCAAAAGCAAATCCACCCATAATTAGGTGTTGCCACCAGGGAATTTCCATAAATGGATTCACTGCAAAAGTATTAAGCAGAAGTCCCATAACAGCACCTCCTATGGTCGCAGATAGCATAATACGCCAGCTTCCAATACCTGTAAAAAGTAAAATAAACGCACCTAATAATATAGCAATAACTGATGTTTCACCAATTGACCCTGGAATAAAACCGATTAACATGTCCATGGCTGAATGGGCTTGTGGTTCTCCTAATGCCCCCAATGCAAGTGGTGTTGCACCTGAGAAGGCATCTGCTTTTTCGGCAATCCAAACCTGGTCTCCTGACATATAACTCGGATATGCAAAGAATAGAAATGCACGGGCCATTAAAGCGGGGTTAAAAATATTCATTCCGGTTCCCCCAAATACTTCTTTTCCAATAATAACAGCAAATGCTGTGGAAACAGCTACCATCCATAAAGGCACTGTTACGGGCATTACAAGGGGGATAAGCATTCCGGAAACCAAAAAGCCTTCATTGATTTGGTGCCCTCTAACTTGTGCGAAAATAAATTCAATTCCAAGTCCAACCACATAGGATACAATTACTATGGGCAGAACTTTTAGAAAACCGAACCAGAAAATATCGAAAAAGCCTTGATCTGCAAGTGCTCCGACTGATTCAAAATGCTGGTATCCTGCGTTATACATACCAAAAAGTAGTGCTGGTATTAGTGCCAGTACTACCGTACCCATGGTCCGTTTTAGGTCTATCACATCATGTATGTGCACGCCATTTTTGGATGTAGTATTTGGTACGTATAAAAATGTTTCAAATCCGTCAAAAACAGAGTGGAGCTTTTCAAATCGGCCTCCCTTCTCGAATTGAGGTTTGATTTTATCTAAAAATCTTCTTAGTGGTTTCATTCTGTTAATTTTTAAAGTACTTACTCTGGTTTTTCCATAAGTTCGTACACTAGCTTTCAATAATATAAATTATCGACAACTATTCAAATTCACTACATTGTTTCTTTTATCATAAGGTCAATACCTTTGCGCAAAATGTTTTGTACTTCTATTTTCGATGTACATACATATTCACACAGGGCCATATCTTCTTCTACAACTTCAAAGATCCCTAGTTGTTCCATCTCATCAATGTCTTCTATCATGATGGCTTTGAGTAATTGTACTGGCATAACATCCATAGGGAAAACCTTTTCATACTCACCAGTTACAACAAAAGCACGTTCGTCGCCATGTAAATTGGCTGATATTTCGTACTTTTTCCCGGGCATTAACCAGGAGAAATAAGCTTTGCTGGCAGAGAATTGGTTAAATCTGGGTGCTGCCCATCCAAAAAATTCATACTCATCACCTTCCGGAATAACAGTGACTTGCGAATCGTAAAACCCAAGAAAACCGGTTCTTAGAATTTGCAGGCCTGTAAGCGGGTTTCCGCTGATATAACGAAGTTTTTCACTTGTACCGCTTTCTTTTAAACATGGTAGTAATTCTGTACCTATGCGTGCTTTGCAATACCCTCTTTTAGGGGCATGCGAACCAGTTAATGCCACTACGCGCTCAAAATTTACTTCTCCTTTTTCGAAGAGTTTACCAATCATGGCTACGTTTTGAGGATGCACTGTCCATACTTTTTCACCTTTTGCCAAAGGTTTGGTGTGGTGAATTTGTATACCTACATTACCTGCAGGGTGGGGGCCTGAAAAATATGTTTTTTGCACACCGGGCGTCTCTTCAAAAAAACCCGGATTACCAGCTTTCAGTCCCAGGAAAACCTCACCATCTGTAAGTTTAGAAAGAATTTTTATGCCATTGAAAAAATCATCTTTTTCATTGGCCATGGCAAAGTCAAGATCTGGTGCCAGTGGGCCTGTTTCAAAAGAAGAAATAAATACGTCGCGTGGTTTGTCTTCTGGATTGGCCACGATGCCATATGGTCTCATTTCAATGTAAGGCCATAAACCGGATTCAAGTAAAAGCTGAATAATCTCATCATGTGTGTATTCTTCCAGCTTTTTTGTTTGGTGCTTTATTACTTCTCTTGGATCACTGGTTTCTATAACCACTTCCAAAATCCGCCTTCTTTCACCACGGTTTACATCAACCACTTTTCCTCCAACAGGAGCAACAAGCACAATATCATTGTTCTTTTTGTCGAACATGACCACATCGCCTGCTTTTACTTCAGTATCCTGCTTGGCCTTAAGCTTGAGATCAAGTCCTTTGAAGTCTGGTGGCTTAATAGCAAACCTTCCGGTCTCAGGCATGTCTCTTAGTTCTTTTGGGGCTTCTCCTTTTAAGGGAATATCAAGCCCTTTTTTAATTTTAACAACTTTTGACATGTCGTTTTTCCATTTAATTTATAGCTAATGTGTACAAAGGTAATATTTTTGTAATTTAATGATGTGTAATTTTTGATTGATATACATATTGAAATAGTATGATATAAATCAATTTTGACTTTTAAAACGTTTAAACATCGCTACTTATGGTTTGTTCATTAAATTCTAATAGAAATTTACGTTTGTGTTTCTTGTTAATTTTTGCATTTCTCTTTTCTGGATTTCAGTCAGCTTTGGCTCAAAGTATTAGGCCAGATTCAAGTTTGTTAAATAATATTGAAAATAAGTATGTACACAATTCAAATTTTGTGTTTCACCCCGATATTCGCAGTGTAAAACTAACAAATCCGGGGTGGGAGTTAAGTTATCCCGTCTTGAAACTTAATTCAGGTCAACAATTGAAACTGACATTTGATGAGTTAAGCCCTGAAAGCAATACTTATTATTATACGATTGAACATATGAACAGTGACTGGACAGAGCGTGATGCCATATTTACTGAGTATGCAACAGGATTTGAAGAAAATGAAATCAGAAATTATGAATCATCGTATAGTGCTATTGAACCTTATACACATTATGAATTGCTAATTCCAAATGATGATATTCAGTTCAAAATTTCAGGGAACTATTTGATTAGTGTATACGATGGCAATAAGGAAAATTTATTGTTTACCAGAAGGTTTGTTGCTTATGAGCAAAAAACCATAGTTGAAGGAGAGGTTCGAAGAGCTATGTCTGAAAATTATGGCAGTACAAGTCATAAAATACCCTTTTCAGTTTATATGAGGGACTTACAGGTAAATGATCCTTACACTGAGATAGAAGTGAAAGTGCTGCCAAACAATAACTGGCATAAGGCTCATGAAAACTATAAACCGCTATTTATAAAAGGTGAACAGCTTGTTTATGAAAGCAGACCCGCCAATGTTTTCAAAGCCGGAAATGAATATCGTACATTTCTGACAAAAGATCTAAGTTATGAAGCTATAATGGTAGAAAGTATCGAAAGAATTAATTATGATTATCATGTAAAGCTGCGCATGGACAAACCCCGGCGTTATTTACAATATGAGCATCATCAGGATTTAAATGGTATGTTTTATATTGATAAAAGTAACAGCATGACTCCAAATCTGGATGCTGATTATGTAAATGTGTATTTTACACTTGATGTGGAAACGCCTATTTTAACCGGGCAGGTATTTGTTTTTGGTGAACTAACCAACTATACGTTTTCTTCACGCAATGTCATGAGTTACAATCCCCGAAAGAAACAATACGAATTGCGACTTAAACTGAAACAAGGCTATTACGATTATCAATATGTGGTGTTGGAAAGACATAAAGATAATGCACCCGATTTTAGCTATGTTGAGGGAGATAAATGGCAAACAAATAATGATTATTTGATCTATGTGTATCACAAAGATTTATATAAAGGGTATGCAAAAGTAGTCGGGTTTAAAACCCTACGAACAACTTTTTAATTTTATATGGAATGGATTATCAACAAATATTGGAATCAATAACTGAAGAGGTTAAGCCACTTGTCACAAAAGGGAAGGTTGCTGATTATATTCCTGCACTGGCTAAGGTTGATATTAATCAGTTTGCCATGTCGGTAATTACAATAGATGGGGCTGAATTTCATACAGGCGATACAAATGTGAAATTCAGTATTCAGAGTATTTCCAAGGTTTTTACTTTTGCTTTGGCTTTTCGTGAACTTCAGGATAGAATCTGGTCAAGGGTTGGTCGTGAACCTTCAGGTAATCCCTTCAATTCATTAATTCAGTTAGAAAAAGAAAACGGAATACCCCGCAATCCATTTATCAATGCTGGTGCTTTGGTTATTACCGATATGCTTTTTGATATTGCCACCAATCCACGTAATAAATTATTAGAGGCCATTCAGCATTTGTCAGGCGGAGAAAATATTAGTTTTAATAAGCAAATTTCCGAATCAGAAAGGGCCAATGGGTTTAGAAATGCAGCGCTGGCTAATTTTTTAAAAAGCCATCAGAATATTAAACATGATATTGAGGAGGTGCTTAATCTTTATTTTTGCCATTGCTCAATTGAAATGAATACCCGGGAACTTGCCAAATCTTTCCTTTTCTTAGCCAATGGAGGAGTAAATCCTCAAGATGAGCATCGGATTTTGACGCTAAGTCAGTCGAAAAGGTTAAATGCCATGATGACCACCTGCGGATCGTACGACGAAGCAGGGGATTTTGCCTTTAGGGTTGGGTTGCCGGGTAAAAGCGGCGTAGGTGGGGGAATTGCTGCTGTTATTCCTGGCAAACTGGCTGTAGCAGTATGGAGTCCGGGATTAAATGCTAAAGGCAATTCGCTCGCAGGTATAAAGGCTTTGGAGCTTTTTACCACAAAAACAGGGGTATCGGTTTTTTAGTATAGTGAAAAAAGAAAAATTATTTTTTTCGGGTTTATAGCACGATAATTAACAACATGTGTTATTGGTACTATATGTTTTTTTATTTTTTTAATTATAACCAATTGAACTACTCATACTTGTGCTGAATAAGCAAAACGAAGTAACTGATATTAACAAATCCTAAACAAAAAAGATTTCTTTATTTCATTTAAATAAGCTTCTTTTGAAGCTTTAATTTTTATTAATTTTTTAAAAAACACTTTGTTATGAAGACAGGAATTACCCTGAGGCTTATTCTGGGCCTTAAAATGATGATTTTATGTGCCTACGTTTCTATGGCACAAACAGCAACACCGCCAACTTTAGGAGATGGCTCAGAAGCTAATCCTTATCAAATTGAATCGCTCGATAACTTATACTGGTTATCACAGGATACCACACTGTGGGAATTACATTATGAGCAGGTTGCAAATATTGATGCATCCACAACGGAAACATGGGACGATGGTGCAGGTTTTTCACCAATAGGAAATAATGATAAAGAGTTTTCTGGTTCGTATAATGGTGGTGGCTATGTAATTTTAAATCTTACTATTAACAGGGGCGCAGTTGGTAATATCGGATTTTTTGGCCGTGTAAACGAGGGCCAAATAGATTCGGTTGGTTTGAGCAATGTAAATATCACTGGTGCAGTGAATGTTGGTGGTTTGATTGGATATTTACCAGCTGGTTCAGTCTCTTATTGTTTTTCTACCGGTACTGTAACCAGTGTCACACCTGCCGACTATTCTGCTGCAGGAGGATTAATTGGAAATTGCAAAGATACACTTGAATTTAGTTATTCAGAGGCTGATGTAACTTCAAGTAACCAAATTGGAGGTGGTTTAGTCGGTGTGAATCATAGCTTAATTTCAAATTGCTATGCGCGTGGAAGTGTATATGCAATTCATTATGGAGCTGGTTTAGTCGGCAATAACCATGCAGAAGTGATTAATAGTTATAGCACAGGAGAAAGTACGGCTGGTGGCTTGATTGGAACAGGGGGAATAGAATATTATAGTTTCTGGGATACAGTCTCTTCAGGAAATTTAAATAGTAGTGGAGGTATTCCATCTAATACCTCTGAAATGACTGCAATGGCTTTATATGCAGATGAAGGATGGGACTTTGTCGGAGAGACTGAAAATGGAACCGATGATCATTGGGATATAACACCTGAAATAAACAATGGTTATCCGCATTTATCTTTAATTGGTGACAAACAAGCTCCTGAAATAACTTCTCTACCTGAAAATATAATAGAGCCTTCAAGTAATTGCGAAGCAACGCTTTCAGATTATACAGATCAGGTAATAGCAAGCGATAATATTACTGCCGATGAAGATATAATTATTGAACAATACCCACCTGCAGGAACACCATTTACTACAGTTGCTGAAGTTAAATTTTATGTGACAGACGAATTCGGAAACACTGGAATATATTCTATTGATGTGGCTGCAGAAGATTTAGAGGCACCGGTTATTACTTCATCTTTACCTGATATTAACATTGCTGCAAACGGTGATTGTGATATTGAAGTGGCAGATTATCGAGAAAATAGTATTGAAGTTACCGATAATTGTGCTACAGAATTTACTTTTGAGCAAAGTCCTGCACCGGGGACTATTATTTCAGCAGAAACAGCTGAAATAACGGTATATGCATTAGACCATAACGGAAATGC
>NZ_DATFKB010000115.1:0-8791 GCF_035268865.1 Salinivirga sp.
GGCATCGGCAAAGGCTTTAAAGGCTTTTTGAAAACCATAAGTAAAAATTGCGATTAACCCCTGCACTTTCATACCATGATTTCTAAGCGCTTCTACTGCTTTTACACTACTGCCTCCTGTAGAGACTAAATCTTCTATTACAATCACTTTTTTGCCGGGTATGGCATCTCCTTCCACAAGATTTTGCATTCCGTGCCCCTTGGCTTCCGATCGCACATATAAAAATGGCAGATCAAGTGCTTCAGCTACCAGTGCACCATGGGCAATGGCACCTGTGGCAACACCTGCTACAAAATCAACGTCGGGATAATCGGCTTTAATTTTATCTACAAATGCATCGCGAACAATTTTGCGCACCCTGGGGTAAGACAAAATCTTACGATTATCGCAATAAATGGGCGACTTCATTCCTGAGGCCCAGACAAACGGATTTGATGGTTCCAATTGAATTGCGTTAATTTGCAATAACGATTGAGCTATTTTTTCTTTAACTGGTTGACTCATGAATCAGATTTATAAAATTTTTTACGACAAAGCTTCTATTCATATTGTTCCGGAATCAGAATTCCGGCGCTACAAAAATAGTGGTTTTTATGAATTTAAAGATGTTAAGGATCATCTTGATAAACTTTTAAATGATAATCTTCCTGCGCGTGAGAAGCACGCTTTTATAAAGGCGAGCGAACCCGGAAAAATTTTAGAACAAATAAAAAGCCATTTTATATTCATTGAGGCTGCTGGCGGTTTAGTTCGAAATGAGTTTAATGAAATTTTGACCATGGTGCGCAGAGGTAAAAATGATTTGCCCAAAGGTAAATGCGAAGAAAATGAATCTGTAGAACAGACGGCTTTAAGAGAAGTTCAGGAAGAATGCGGAATTGAAAACCTTACAATAGACTCTTTCCTTATGGCAACTTATCATATATACCCATACAAAAATAGTTTTGCCCTGAAAAAAACCTGGTGGTACAATATGAAAGCGCCCAAACAAAAGCTCCTGCCACAAACCGAAGAAGATATTACAGAAGTTAAATGGTTGCCGCATGACAAACTCAATGAATTTGAAACGAACACCTTCCCAACCCTGATAGATGTATTGCAAGGAGCTAAATTAAGGTAGGTATTATAGGCAAAGTACAATGCACTTTAAATAATGGACTATATTTCAATAAAAAATTAATTATCGACCCTGCCGGTATCTTTCCCGTTCCCTGTGTTTAAGGATTTTGAAAAAATAATACTCAAAATGGCCATCGGGGCCGGGTGTAGGGTTTAACGCCAACTTCCCTTCCGGATTAAGTAAAAAATATGAGGGATAAGCTTTCACATTATATTCTTCAAGCACCTCGGTATTCTTATTACCATTAAGTAAAAGCCAGTTATATTGGTGCATTTCAAAGTATTTACGTGCATGCTCAAATTTACTTCCAACATTTATAGTTACAATTTTAAGCACATCCTCATGTTTCTCGCTCAACTGTTTTAGCTGTGGCAGGATTTTCTGTACTGCAAAACTTTCAATATTTATAAAATTCAACAAAATAAACCTGTCACTTTTCTGAGGAAACGAAAAGGCAAGTGTATCGCCCATATTAATGCGAAATGCAGGCGGAGGATAACCTGCCTGTAACTTCTTCGTTTTATCAATTATCCGCTCTACAATTTTGCGATGGCGGGGGATTTTAGTCTGCAATTTTACTGAATCTAATGTTTGATAAAGGCTACTTTTAGGGAATGTGTTTTTATACAATGCATCGTTAAGTCCTTTAATAAACACTAACTCTCTCAGGGTATCGTTCCGAAGCGCCAGGTTATTAGCCAATGTGCGCATACTGCGTTGGTAACTTTTAGCTCTGACGACATTAAAAGCAATATCCTGCCCATCGGCAGTTGTGGCATAATACTCAATATAGTTATCGAACATTTTATTAAAAAGATCGAAATAGGCAGGGTTAGTATACAATACCGGCTGATCAAGATAGTAATCACGCACCACATAATTATCGTCATGTAAATAGGCTATGTGCAGCAACTTTGCAATTTTATACTTTTTATATCCCCTGAAAAAAGCATTTTGTTCGCCCTTTTTAAAAAGGGAATCGAGAAAGACCACCATAGTATCTACGTCGCTTGATTGGCGTTTGCTTCGAATTTGTCTAAAGTTATTTACAAGATAATCGTTGTAAATAAGGTCAAATTCAGTGATAAGATGGTTCAATTCAGTCGCATGGCTATTTTCAAGCCCAAAAAAGAATTTGAATGGTTGGTAAAACGGGTTTAAACTATCGACTTTAGACATTTGCCTGTATTCGGGCAATTTTAGCTCATAGGCTTCCCCTGGCATTACAAACAAGCTTCCTTCGAGCCCACCTGACTCTACATAAATTTGCCGGGGTTCTTTAATCGGAAAAGAGATATCAAGTTTTCCACTATCGCCAGGTACGACCTCTGTTACCGTTTTTTCAACTGTTGAAATATAGTCGGCATAGTACCAAACTTCGACGGGTTTGTTGGCCCAATCGGCCCTCTGGCCAGTAAGTATTGTGGTATCCTGGGCATTAGTAACTCCGGCAAAAACAAGACATAAACTAATAATCCCCGTGAATAGCTTTCGGAATAAAAGATTTAATATCGCCTCCATGTTTATAAATATCTCTGAGAATGGTTGATGAAATGGGTGTGAGCTCGGGTGTAGTAAGAATGAAAACAGTTTCGATTTCTTGCATCAATGCTTTGTTCATTTGTGCTATACTTCTTTCGTATTCAAAATCGGCACCGGTTCTGATACCCCTGAGTAAAAATTTTGCTCCTATTTCACGACAAAAATCGATAGTTAATCCTTCAAAATTACGGATCTCAATTTTTTCATGTTCTTTAAAAGTCCTTTTTATCCATTCTATGCGTTTGTCTAACGGAAAAAACCCCGGTTTATTGGCATTTGTTCCTACTGCAATAATAATTTTGTCGAACAAATCTATTGCTCTTAGCACAACAGATTCATGTCCACGCGTTATTGGATCAAAAGACCCGGGAAAAACTGCAATTCTTTCCATATTTATTTTGATTCAAATTGTCAAAATTATAAAATATAAGCTTGGCTACAAGCAGAAATCATCAGGAAATAACTTTTTGAGAGTTTGAACTCACAAATAAAATATTACCCAAATTTTCATAACCCTGGAAAACATCAAAATTGCCAATCTGATCGGCTAACTCATGGTTATTGAATCCTATAATGGTTAAATCTGCATCAGCAGAGTGGTGGCTGATAATTTCTTTCCGGTTGGTTTCTTTTGTTTCATTCACCAACTCAATATTCTTTAGTGAAATTGGCAACCGTCCTGTTTTTACACGTTTGGCCAATTCTGTCCAGCGCTTCTGTCTGTTTTCCGGATTTGTAAGTACAAAAATACGTATTACCCCACGTTTCCAGTCGGGGTGTCCAAGGATTACGTATGCCATTAAAATCATAAGATTGGCGTTGGCATAATCCTCAGATTTTATCCATAAATGAATCTCCCGGTGATCGCCGAATCCTTTATAAGTCGTATTCAGCACACATACATCAAAACCTGTCGTATTCAATAGTTTATAATTATTCATCGTATCGGTGAGTCGTTCAGGATCGGTGCGCGAGAACTCGAAAATAATCATATTATTGTGCTTACCCGATACAGTTCTTAGCTGAATTACCTGTGCTATTGCTGATGTAAAACTCGGGCTAATGATGGTATCGAGGTAAATACGGTTCTTATTACCTGAAGCAAGCTTAATGAGCCGCTCCATAACTTCATCGGCCTTTTTATTTGTATCGTCATTCAGGTACCCCTTGATGAAATGAATGTAAGTTCCGAATCCGTATTTATGCGAAATCCAGCGCATCAGATCGAAAGCACTGCGCCGGTTGAAGGTGTCTTTAGATATGGAAACTGCAAAAGGCCGCCAACTGTTGTCATCTTTCTCCTTGTTGGCCCGCTGGGCAAATATTTGCAAATTCCGGCTGAGCTGAAAAACCACCCCTTTGAAAAGTTTTGCCAGTCCGCGTTTCTCAGGGTTTCCACGTGTAATCATCACATATACACCCGACATAATTAATAATGATAATGCTGCATATGGAAGGTTCATCCTAAACATCAGCCATATCGACATCAATGCACCAATAAAAGAGAGGTACCACCTGGACCGAAATGTTGGCCTGTAGGATGGGTCGGCGGCAAAATGTTCCAGGAATGAAATTAAACAAATAGCACCATAGGTGACCATGAAAAACATAGAAATAATTTCTGCTACAAAATTAATATCACCTATAAAAACAAAGAAGAAAGCAATAATTACAGTAATTAATGATCCATTAAAAGGTTCATTATCTTTTGCTTTACCTCGTGCCAGCCATCTGCTGATGGATTTCCCAGGAAATATATCATCTAATCCAATAGCCTGTAGTGTACGTGGAGCTACCATAATAGAACCCAACGCTGATGAGAGCGATGCAGCTGCAAGCCCTATTGGTATAATGGGCCCCCACACAGCAATTCGCTCCATGATAAGCTGATCCGCGCTAAGTTGCTCAGGAGTAGCTGAGATGGCAAATTTGTACCCGACAATTAAGTATACAACAAGGCCAACTACGGTAGCCCACATAGTTCCTGCAGGAATAGATTTACGGGGATCTTTTAAGTCACCCGACAATCCGAGACCGGCAGCAAGTCCGGTAAAAGCAGGAAAAATTATGGTAAACACATAAAAAAATGGTGCGGGATTCTCTACAGTTTCATTTAAGTTGAATTTTTCAACTCCATCAACCGGCTCGCCAAATAAAAATAGAGCAATGGCAGTGAATAAAATCGCAACAACTACATAAAGAGCTTTCATCCCCAGGTTTGCTCCACGCCGGAGTATGAGGGTAGATAAAATTGCCATTGTAGCCAAAGCCACCACTCGCTTAGGTATTAAAAATCCAAAATTAGCGTGAATGGATTGTAAAACGGGCTCAAATGCTTCGCCAAATGCAATTACATAAAATGCAACACTCACAGCCTGGGATGCGAAAAGAGTTAACCCAATTGCACCTCCTATATTAAACCCAAAAGAACGGGATATAATGTAATAAGCCCCGCCACCAAGTACACGTTGATTTGTGGCAATTTCTGCAACAGCAAGCGCAGTGGGGATAGTCACTAAATGACTTATTAATACAATTGCGATAACACCAACAAGGCCAACCTGACCAACAGCCCAGCCAAAACGTAAAAACAGAATTGCTCCCAGAATTGTGCTGATAGCCGTTAAAAAAACAGGCAAGGTGCCAAACCCTGCATTTTTGCGCGGTTGCTGCATAATTACTACCTAATTTAAGATATGCAAACTACAAAAAATAACTGAAAAATTCGTATGCCAAAAGAATTACTCTTCGGATGCAATATAATCCTTATCAGTCCCTGACAATTCGGGTTCAGTAGCCACTCCACCAGCTTCATAAGGCATTACATCTACCACTTTTGTGAGTGATATTTGGTGTATTTCCCACGGAACAAGTACCTGCTCCAGACTATTTTCTGCACTTTCAAGTGCGCCGCGAAAATCATCAGCTGCAACTAAAATCTGATTCTGTATTTTTTTCTCTTTACCTGATTTTTCGTCTATATCCTTAAGTATAACTTTGCACTTATACCAATAATCTGCGTCTTCGGCAGGAACAATTTCATCAAGTTTAGCTTTAGAAATACCTGTTACAATAAACTCATCAGGTATTTCTCCTTCCAGCATTTTTATTAAACGGCTTTCTGCTTCAGTAAATGACAGTGCATCTACAACATAAGATTCTGAAACGGGTTTCTCTTTACCGTATTCATCCATCTTCTCATATTTAATTTTACATTCAAACCAATTATGCATAACGTCACTTTTTATTTATAAGACAAAAAAAAGAGGACATCCTGAATGATGCCCCCTTTAATAAATTATTTCTGGTTTAGAAAAGTTGTTCTCCAAGGTCTACTACTCTTGCAGAATAACCCCATTCATTATCGTACCATGATACAACTTTCACCATATTTCCATTCACCATTGTAAGGTCTGAATCGAAAATAGATGAGTGTGTATTGTGAATTACATCACAAGATACAATTGGGTCTTCTGTATACTGAAGAATTCCTTTCATTGGACCCTCAGCAGCAGCTTTCATAGCCTTATTAACCTCTTCTTTAGTCACCTCTTTTTTCAGTACTGCAGTAAAATCAACCATTGAACCAGTTGGGGTTGGTACGCGAACTGCCATACCGTCCATTTTACCGTTCAAGGAAGGAATTACTTTACCAACAGCTTTTGCAGCTCCTGTAGTAGTTGGGATTTGGGAAACGGCAGCAGAACGTGCTCTGCGCAAGTCCTTATGGGGAGCGTCGAGTATTTGCTGATCGTTTGTATAGCTATGAATAGTATTCATATAACCTTTTTCAATACCAAAAGAATCTTCCAGTACCTTAGCTACTGGAGCCAAACAGTTTGTAGTACACGATGCGTTAGAAACACAAGCATCAGCTGCTTGCAAGTCACTATCATTTACACCAAGCACAATCATTCTGTCAATTTCATCAGAAGCTGGTACAGTAAGGATCACTTTTTTGGCACCATTTTTCAGGTGGTCGCCATAACCGCCTTTATCACTTTCTCTCTTACGGAATATACCGGTTGATTCGATTACCAAATCGGGAGTTTTTGTCCATGGAATATTCGATGGACTTTTCTCAGCAGATACTGTTATTTCATTTCCATTTACAATGATTGCATTGTCATTGTAAGAAATATCACCATCAAAAATACCCTGTGTAGAGTCGTATTTCAAAAGGTGAGCCAATGTTTTGGTATCAGTTAAGTCGTTGATACCTACTACTTCAAACTTATCACGCTCCAACATTAATTTGAATGCGTTTCTTCCGATACGGCCGAAACCGTTAATTCCAACTTTAATTTTTGCCATAGTAATTATTTTTTTCAAAGTTAGACATATTTATAATTTAAACACAAAAAAAGGGAGGTGTGTTTTCCTCCCTTTGGATATTATTCAACATATCTATTTCTTAATAATCTTGATTACTTCAGCATCTCTACCATCACTGATTTCGAATAGATAGATGCCCATTTCAAGGTTATTTGTATTTACACTGTATGTATGCGTTCCTTTATCGAAGTTTCCTAAGTTTTCAGAAAGCAATACTCTACCGGACAGGTCAATTATTCGTGCATTCACGGTACTATTGTCGCTTGAGACTCCAAAGTTGACTGTTAATTGATTAGCAACGGGGTTTGGATAAACATTGGCATTAAATTCTGAAATAGCTTGCGCTCCGGTTTCAGGATCTTCTTGAATATTATCTGCCGGACGAGGAACGAAATATGTAGAATCTATATAGAGGCCATTACCAAATGTGGCCATATATATGATACCATAGTTTTCAACCTCGGAGTATTGATCGTAAGAATTGGTTTGCTGCTTAATTGTAAAAACAGGACTAGAGCCAACACCCTCACTATCATACGTGTAAAATGGGCTAGCAAAACGATAGTCGTTTGTAGACCAAACACCAACCTCAGTACCCAATATTAGTTGATAAATATTATTACCTGTATTGGGATCTGTTTGTGCAATATTCACCATAGCATCGAATATTGGCATGTGGGGGAGGTTACCTTGTATTGATCTGAAATTTTCGTTGAATGATTCGCTTGTGGTTGTATTTGCATTATCACAAACAAAAAGTTTATCCTGATCATCATAGTTTGAGAAGGTTATAATAAGCCTTCCCTTATTATTAGGGTCAACAGCTACAGAAGTAATTTCCTGGGTATATGTTTGACCCAACTTTTGCGTATATTCAAGAATACGATCTTCTGTCAAGGTATCGTTAGCACCAATATAGGACCATCCGTAAGATTTGTCTTTTACAACTGTGTGTAGACTGTCAATGCGGAATATTTCGCTTTTATTGGCTGTATCGGAGATATAATTAACGGCAATATAAAGATGATGCCCTTCAGGTGAAAAGGCAATATCATTAATGGTAGCGCTCAAATTAGGTGTTTGATCGCTCGGGATATTATAGTATCCGTAAATATTAAAAATATCAAACCAATCGTGATTCAGAATTGATAGGTTACTTGTAGCTTTATTAGTCATCCACAACTGTCCCTTAATACCTATTGTAAAAATAGATTTGTATGTATCTTCAAAAGGAACCATACCATTTCTTGGGATAGTATCTTCAATATTTACAATGATAGGCATATTTGCAATATTTCGACTTTCAGTGGTGTCAATATCGCCAGGAAAAAGCGAATCAAAGGTTTTGTAAGAATAAGTGTCATACCCATACGGATAATTTTCCGATTCCCACATTGCCATTGGTGCGTTATTAACATCCCAGTCAATATTGTTAATATCTGTCATCAAACTATCATAAATATCTTTAATACTTTGTCCAAAGTCAAGTGTTCTACGAAGACGTGCTTCACTGTGTTCATAGAAGAAAATATTGGGATTTATCTGAGAAATAAGTCCCTGATAACCTGATCGTGCTCCGTCTGCAAAATCAAATTCTTCAATAACTTCTGTTCCAAAAAACCTTTGCGAACCTGGTCCATCAAATCTGTTTACATACATACCATTTGATTCAGATCCTGCAATTATAGCTCCTTTAGGTCCATAAGAAACGTCGTAGAACTGACCGGTTAAAAGATAATTATTCAAACGAACAGAACCGCTTTGAGGATGATACCTGAATAGGCCTCCATCTGT
>NZ_DATFKB010000116.1:0-8146 GCF_035268865.1 Salinivirga sp.
GGCGAAGAAAACTATGACGATGCCCAGGATGAACAAACTTCTGCATCAGACCAAAAAGAAGAGCATCTGCTTGAAATTGAAGGCACGCCTGAAAGAGAAGAAGATGAAATTGCTTTTGTCCCGGAAAGCACCGGTAATGAAAAACAACAGGACACAGACGGCAGAGAAAGAAAAAAAGCAGATACACTATGGGATACCAAAAAGCTTGAAGAACTGGAGGCGGTTCCTGCCTATATTCGCCGCAAAACAAAACTATCCGGAAACAAAACCACCGATGATAGTGAGGAAATATCAAGATACACATTAAGCGACGATGAAGATGGTCCTGACATCAATACGGACAATTCATATTTAAACAATAATGTGGATTAAGGTAAAATGATTTATAGTTTTGAACATTAATTTCAAATCATAAAAACCAAAACAATGAGTCTCGAAAAAGATATAACCCAGAAAATGAAAGAGGCCATGAAGGCCAAAAATAAACCAAAACTTGAAGCCATTAGGGCCATCAAAAATGCCATTCTGCAAGAAAAAACCAAAGCTGGCGGTGGTGATGAAATCGATGAAGCCACTGAAATGAAAATGCTGCAGAAACTGGTTAAGCAGCGCGAAGATTCAGCTGAGATATACAAAAAAGAAGGCCGGAATGAACTGGCTGAAAAAGAACTTTTTGAGGCCAATATCATTAAAGAGTTTCTACCTGAGCAACTCTCTGAAGATGAAATCAGAACAGAAATTGAAAAAATTATTACTGAAACCGGCGCCTCATCAATGAAAGACATGGGTAAAGTAATGGGCATGGCCAACAAGCAAATGGCCGGCCGGGCTGATGGAAAATTAATATCTGAAATTGTAAAAGCTAAATTGCAATAACTTTCTTTAGATTTAGAAAAGCGCCGGATGCAACCATTCGGCGTTTTTTTTGTTTAATGGTGGGATTTGTTTTCCAATGTCAGGTTCAACAATTAGCGTATTTTAAAAATTAAATTTGACACACAATGTTATTTTGTCTATTTTAGTTGAGGGGAGTTTACTGGGTATTAATTTAAATATACCGCAATGTCAAAAAATCCGGGGCAACCAACCATTACCAAAAGCCCGCAAGAGAAGGAAATTAAAATTAACAACCTCACCATCACGTACAAGGACAATGGTGTAAAGGGCGACCCTATTGTGTTTCTGCACAGTAGTTCACTTTCATCAGATACCTTTGAAAATCAGTTTTCAGCGAAAGAATTTCAAAATCACAGGCTTTTAGCTCCCGATTTACCAGGGCACGGCAAGAGCAAAGCACCAGCAGATCCGGACTTATTCTATACCATTGAGGGCCTCACACAAACCATGGTAAACTGGTTCGATGCCCTGAAAATTAAAAATGCAATTATGGTTGGACATGCACTCGGCGGACATCTTTTACTCAGCGCATGGCCACAAATACAGGATCGATGTAAAGCATTGGTTATTTTCGGCACCCCACCGTTCAGTAAACCCTCTTTTTTAGAACACAGCCATTATGACCACCCCGCCTATTCATTAACGTATCAGGCTAAACTCAACAATGAACAGTTAAATCAGTTAGCCAGTATTTTCGTAAAAAAAGGGAGCTTAAAACCCAGGGTCATTCTTGAGAGCATTAAAAAATCAGACCCGGCCATGCGACCAATTCTCGGAGCTTCGGTTTCGGAACCGGCCAACCTGAGCGATGAAGCAGAGAACCTGAAGCACCTTACACAGCCCATAGCTATTCTACTGGGGCGCTACGATCAAATGGTCAAAAGAACATATTTTGATCGCTTTGAAATTCCGACCCTTTGGAGAAAAAAGGTGCAGCTTATAGACAATGCCGGTCACTGCCCGCAAATTGAAAACCCAACTCAATTCAATCAATTTTTACAACAATTTTTGATTGACCAGCTTATTTAATTTTTTATTAAAGCTAATTTCCTATGATCGCCATTGGAGTATTTTTAATCGACTCCCGGGTTATAGCTCACTATTTTTTCCTATATTCAAAATAAAAAGTATCCATGAATCATCATTTACATAATAAAAATATCTTAATTACCGGGGCAAGCCGGGGAATAGGACTTGCAACAGCTCAATTATTTGCTAAAAAAGGCGCTCGGGTTATTATGGTAGCACGCAACCAGGAAAACCTGGATAAAGCTGCCCACGAGACAAAGGGCGAAACCTTTACTTATTCGGCAGATATGGCAAAAGTGGAGGACATCAAAAAGCTGGCTGCTTTTGTTAGCGAAAAATTCGGGCACCTTGATGTACTGGTAAACAATGCCGGTACCAACATTCGCAAACCTGTAAAAGATGTCTCTGATGGCGAATTTGAGCAAATTATGAACACCAACCTCCGCTCGGCATATGAGCTTACCAGAATGCTGTATCCGGCACTAAAAAAGGCCAAACAGGGCAATGTCATTTTCATGAGCTCTGTAGCAGGTCTCACCCACCTGCGCACAGGCGCCCTTTATGCCATGAGCAAAGCCGCAATGAACCAGCTCACAAAAAATCTCGCTGCCGAATGGGCCACAGATGGTATTCGCGTAAATGGTATTGCACCATGGTACATTGCCACTCCGTTGGCGAAACAAGTACTGCAGAACAAGCAATACAAAACAGAAGTGCTGAACAGAACGCCAATGAAACGTATAGGCGAGCCACATGAAGTAGCATCTGTTGTAGAATTTTTAAGCTCCCCGGGTGCCGGCTACATTACCGGCCAAACCATTGCTGTAGATGGTGGATTTTCAATTTACGGGTTCTGAAACCATTTCAAAACTACACCCTGACAAAAAGAGCATCTATGCTTTATACGCCCGTAGAACCAATGGCATTTGTGTATTCGAAATCGGGTGTTTTTTGTATGAGCTAAACATTTCCACATATTTAAAACCTGCCTTGTGTAGCAATTCACGTAATTCTTCAGGCCTTAAAGCAAAAAGCGGAGTTGTGTTTTGGATTGTCTGACCCGTTTGTTTTACGGTCAGTTCAGTATCGAAATCTACTAAGCGGCAATTTTTGCGGAAAGCATACTTTCGCCTGAAACGCACATAATCGTTTTCAATTAACGGCAATTCATCTATCTTTTCATCAAGAATATAGTTGTAGTTCAATATTTGAATGGCAAGACCGGCATTGCTGTTCAATAGATTGTATGCCTGGGCCAGAAAATTCAATATTTCACCAATTGATTGTAAATGCACCAAAGTATTTCCGTAGCAAATAATTAAATCGTATTGGTTTGTTCCAAACTGAGTTTCCATTTTGAGCATGTCGCCCACGAAGAAAGAATTGGAGCTGCTCCGTGATTTAGATTTAGCACGTTCAATCATCTCCACATCGAGGTCGAATGCATCAATGTGCTTACAAGAAGTCTCCAATGCAATAGCCATGTTACCAGTTGCACAACCAGCGTCCAGAACTACAGAATTAGCAGATACAAGCTCCCTGGTGAAATTCAGCGCAGGTTGCTTAAGCGGAAAAATGTGATCGTAAAAAGGTGCTATAGAATGGTAAAATTTACTTTTAGTCATATCGCATACTTTACCACTCTAATGAACTGAAATGGTATTTTGTTTTAAACTGATTCAGGCGTAAAAACTTTAAAAGATTTTCCGTAATCAGCTACTTAATATGCCCTTTCATTCTTTCCTTCGATAAAATTTATAAACGACTGATTTACAACCTTATTACCACCCGGTGTTGGGTAATTACCTGTAAAATACCAATCGCCTTTATCATTAGGTATTGCTTTATGCAGGTTTTCGATAGATTGATAAACAACTTTTACCTCAGCATTTATTCCACCATGCATCAATTCGGCAATTTTATCTGATATCTCCTGGGCTTTAAACGGAGCATAAATCTCTTTCACGTGATTTTTTACCTGTTCTTTAGGTAAATGCTCCTGCTCCTTACACTTTTTATACACTTCGTTAATAATAAAATATTGCCCCCGATCTTTCAACAACCCTATTGCCGCATTAAAGGCAATAAAATCAGACAGTTTGGCCATATCAATACCATAGCAATCGGGATAACGGATTTGTGGAGAAGATGATACCACAACGATACGCTTCGGATTTAAGCGGTCTAAAATGCGCAAAATACTGCGGCGCAATGTAGTTCCACGCACAATAGAATCATCTATAACCACCAGGTTATCTTTATTTGCTTCGACTGTTCCATAAGTGATGTCGTAAACATGTTCTACCAAATCGTCGCGCGACTCATCACCTGTAATGAATGTCCTGAGCTTGACATCCTTGATGGCAATTTTCTCTACACGTGGTCTTGCGTTGATAATTTTATGCAGTTCGGCTTTGGTATGATTTGCATCTTCGTTTCCAAGCTCATCCATCTTTTGCTGCAGCATGTGGGTTTCAATACCTTTCATCATGCCATAAAATGCAGTTTCAGATGTATTGGGAATAAATGAAAATACCGAATGATCGAGTTCTCCGTTCACAGCGTCGATAATTTGAGGAACGATGAGTTCACCAAGTTTCTTTCGCTCATTGTATATTTCACGGTCGCTTCCACGAGAAAAATATATTCGCTCAAAAGAGCATGATAAAACAGCTCCCGGCTCTTTAATCATCTCCTCGCTCCATGTACCATTTTTCTTCACAATTACGGCATGGCCCGGCTTCACAGGTTTAATTTTCTCCTCCGGAAGCTTCATCACCGTTTGTATAACAGCCCTTTCGGATGCACCTACCACAATCTCATCATCGGCATAATACCAGGCAGGACGTATGCCATTAATATCACGCATAATAAAAGCATCGCCATGACCAATAATTCCTGAAATAACATAACCGCCATCCCATTCGGCACTGGCATTAGCCAGAATCTTTTTAAGATCCAGATCACGCGCTATAGCAGCACTTATTTCTTTATGCGTAAGGCCCTGTTTTTTGAGTGTATCAAACAGCAGCTGGTTCTCTTCATCCAATTGATGACCAATTTGTTCCAGAATCGTAACCGTATCACTGTAACCTTTGGGATGCTGCCCAAGGTCTACCAGCGACTGAAACATTTCACCCACATTGGTCAGGTTAAAATTACCTGCTACCGCAAGATTTTTGCTTTTCCAGTTATTCTCGCGCATGACAGGGTGCACATTGTCAATATCGTTTTTCCCAAATGTACCATAACGTAAATGCCCCAGATAAATCTCGCCTGCAAAAGGCATATTACTTTTAGCCCATTGTGCATCTTTGAGTAATTCAGGGTTTTCATGCCGGACTGCATTAATGGGTTTACGCACCTCATCAAATACATCGACAATCGGATGGGAGGAGTTTGAGCGTGTACGGTCAATATAACGTGTGCCCGGCAATGTATCAAGTTTCACGGAGGCCATACCTGCGCCGTCCTGACCGCGATTACGCTGTTTTTCCATCATCAAATACATACGATTGATGCCATACATCCAGTTACCGTATTTCGATTGAAAATACTCCAGTGGCTTTAGTAGCCTGATAAAGGCAAAACCACACTCATGCTTAATTAACTCACTCATTTCTTAGCTTTATTTATCAGCACTTCATGGGCTGCTGTAACAATATTTTTTGACTTCAATTTATATTTTTCCATAAGCTCATCAGGTTGCCCCGATTCGCCAAATGTATCGTTTACACCAATAAATCTCATAGGACACGGAGCATATTCAGACAGCACCTCGGCTACGGCACTACCCATCCCTCCCATTATCTGGTGCTCTTCTGCAGTTACTATTGCTCCGGTTTCTGCAGAGGCTTTTATTAAGATTTCTCTATCAATTGGTTTAATTGTATGAAGATTAATTACCCTTGCAGAAACACCTCCGCTTTCCAGTTCTTTCGCGGCTTCAAGGGCTTCCCATACGAGATGGCCGGTGGCCACAATTGTTAAATCCACACCATCTTTGAGCAGTTGAGCTTTACCTATTTCAAATGCAATATCATCAGGCATAAAATCGGGCACTGCCTCACGTCCAAATCGCAGGTAAACAGGGCTGTCCTGATCTGTCAAAGCAGCTTTAATTGCCTGATTGGCCTGCGTGGCATCGCAGGGCGACAAAACAGTCATGTTTGGTAGCGAACGCATTATGGCTATATCTTCAAGCGCCTGGTGCGTGGCACCATCGGGGCCAACAGAAATTCCTGCATGTGCACCGCCAATTATCACATGAAGATTATTATAGCACACTGATATACGCACCTGATCGGTATTGCGCATTGCAGAAAAAACACCATAGGTAGCCATTACAGGTATTTTGCCCTCAAGCGCAAGGCCGGCAGCCACTCCTGTAATATTTTGTTCGGCGATACCCAGCGAATAAAAACGATCAGGGTGAGCCTCTGCGAAAAAATTCATATTCACCGAACCGGTGATATCTGCGCCTAAACCGATAATCTCCGGCATTTGGTCTGCTGCTTCTTTTAAACCCTTGCCAAAACCTACCCGCGTCGGAATGTAATCACGAATTTTCATGATAGTTCTGCTTTACCTGTGCAATAAAATTGTCGACATTTTCGGGGCGTGGTGGTTTACCATGCCAGGTATAATCGTTTTCTATTTCAACCACACCCGCACCCATTTTGGTGTGTGCAATTATAACCTGGGGTTGATTTGTTGCCTCTTTAACGACATCAAAACACCTCAAAATATCAATAATATCATTTCCATTACATTCGTGCACTTTCCAGTTAAAGGCCCTCCACTTATCTACCAACGGTTCAACACCCATAACCTGCTCCGTTGGACCATCAATTTGCACCCCGTTCCGGTCAACTATGGCCACCATATTATCAAGTTGGTAATTACCTGCAGCCATTGCTGCTTCCCAGATAGCACCTTCCTGAAGTTCGCCATCGCCATGAATGGAAAAAATACGATGATTGGCACCATTATGCTTTGCGGCCAATGCCATTCCCGTTGCTATACTGAGTCCCTGCCCCAGAGATCCGGCGGAGGTTTCAAGCCCCGGCGTATGGTGATCAGTGGCAGGATGACCTTGCAATCTCGATCCAAGTTTTCTTAATGTAGAAAGCTCTTCAACAGAAAAATAACCGCAATGGGCAAGTGTTGTATAAAAAATTGGGGCAACATGCCCTATGGAAAGTACTAACCGATCTCTATTCTCCCATTCGGGATTTTCCGGCTTGTGGTTGAGTTCTTTAAAATAAAGCGAAGTAAAAACATCGGCGAGACCTAAGCTGCCACCCAGATGCCCGGAGCCAGCAGCAGCGAGCGAGTTAATTACGCTGATACGTATTTCCATGGCTTTTTCTCTGAGTTGCCTTACCGATAATTTCATGTTTTTTGCATTCTTACGGTTTAATATCTCGTTGTAATTCCGGGTAATTAATCCGCGTTTTCACGATATAACAATCCGGAAAAATATCCACGATATTTCGATAATCTTCAAGTGCTTCATGGCGGTTGCGGTAATCACCTACACGAACCTTTATAAACGGAGGTTCATAGGTTGAATACACGCGTACCGGATCAAAATCAGGAAATTCCGATAAAAACTTTATACGAACATCTTTTGAACGGTCGCGTGAATCATTTCCAAAGCTGCTAAAAATTTGTATTCGGTAGCCATTTGAAATACCTCTCC
Organism: Salinivirga sp.; assembly: GCF_035268865.1. Lineage (GTDB taxonomy): Bacteria > Bacteroidota > Bacteroidia > Bacteroidales > Salinivirgaceae > Salinivirga. Next base: position 7,631 of record NZ_DATFKB010000116.1, read on the forward strand.
GCCTTTGGTGGATTTTCACGTCTCTGTCCACAAGCAATCGCACAAGTGGATCCTGGTGTATATTTACCTCTCCTTTTCCACCGGTTGTATCTCTGAATATTTTAAAAATCGAGGCCGTATCGCTTTGCGCTAAAGTAGCGAAAGGCAAAATCATCATTATGATGAATAGTTTAAATTTCATGTTTTGACGCTTACTTAAGTTTTTCCACCGAAATTTCATTAATGTAGTATAATGCAATTTTTTTAATTGACTATTTTAAAACAGAACTAATCATTGCCTCCATTTCTTAAACTGTCAATTTATTTACAAATACCACAAAAGCTATTTACCAGTGATTTTAAAATTATTAAAGATCAAATACAAGACCAAAATCATATTACGATTTTGGCTGTACAAACGTACAAAATAATTCAATTGTATGTATATAGAAAATGTATCAATAGGGCTGAATACTTAGCACAGGAATAGGGGAATGATTTACCATTTGCTGTGCATATGGGCCAAGCCATATATTC
>NZ_DATFKB010000117.1:0-3995 GCF_035268865.1 Salinivirga sp.
GAATAAATTTTATTATCTTTGAAAAGTTGATAGAAACAAAAAACCCGGCTTCATCACCAGCATAAGGACTGGGAGAGGAATTACCGGGACGACAGTGCAAATATACGAAAAAATGGATCGAAAAGCAATATTTGACCTTTATTGTGAGAATCAAAAAGGCGAAAAATTTATTGTTGAACTTCAAATGGATATTTCGGTGATACTGACCCCCCATTTCGGTCATATTGACCCCCCTCTGCAGCATTAGGTCAAAGAACAGATTGTGTGACAAATTTACAGTTTTTTTCTCAGACTTTCCCCTTTTAATTCTAAACGATGTGATGTATGGACTAATCGATCTAAAATAGCATCGGCAATGGTTGCTTCTCCAATAATGTCATACCAGCTGTTAACAGGCAGTTGACTGGCTATTATAGTGGCATGACGAGCATGTCGATCTTCAATTATTTCCATGAAGTCCATTTGTTGTTGAGCGACCAAATGGGTCAATCCAAAGTCGTCAAGAATGAGTAAATGCGCTTTAGAAAGCTGATCGAAAAATTTGTTAATAGTGCCTTCGGCTCTTGCCATTTTCGTTTTGATCAAGAGTTTCTGCAGGTTAAAGTAAGCTACTTTGTAGCCTTGCGCGCATGCATGATGACCAAGAGCTGAAGCCAAAAAACTTTTCCCGCAACCGGTAGCACCGGTCACTAAAACAGACTCCCCTTTTTCTACATATTCGCCAGTGGCAAGGTCTGTTATCTGGCTTTTATTAATGCCACGAGCACTATCATAGGTGAGTTCTTCGATTGATGCTTTGTAACGAAATTTTGCATTCTTTCGCAACCTTTCAAACCGATTGTTCGTCCGGTACTGCTCTTCGCCATGCAAAAGCATCTCAAGACCTTCACTAAACGAAAGATCGTGATGTCTGCGCGTTTCGGTCATAGCTTGCCAGGTTTGCTGCATGCCATGTAGCCGTAATTGTGTTAATTTTGATTTAATTTCCTCCATAATTTTTCTGCTTTAGTTTATTCATAATAATCTGCTCCGCGTGTATTTTTATGTGTTGGGAGCGGTTTAGATATTTCTTCTTTTTCTGTGTATTGGTAGGGATTCTTTTCTATAATGTTTTTGATAAACATATAGGAATATTTCTCAAACGAAATGGCGGTTTCGCATGCATGGCGGAATAACTCAGGATCAGTTTTTCGGGATAAACTCAGAAGTCCATCACAGGTTTTATAGAGCTGTTCAGGATATCGGTCTTGTTTGAATACCAAGTCGATTAGTCGATAAAGGGTTGGGTTCATTCGTTTGGCCTTTTCGAGGTAATACTCAGGACTTCGACTAATATAATGTTGATGTTGAGAGCACAAATGATCGCTTTGAGTAGAATACCTTCCCGGGATCTTACTTCTTGCATGAACCGCTATTACATCACCTTTTTTGTTGTATATTTTCACCAGTGAACGCGTATAAATTACAGCAACTTTCTGCCCAATATAAACATAAGGAACACTATAATAATGTTTGTCTGCAGTTATATACACGTGATTATTTGTGTTCGCTTTTAGTGTTTTGTAATACTTGATTTCAAAACTTTTTTCCGGCAGTGCAGTGAGTCTTGTTTTTTCATCGGCTAAAAACTTTTCTTCACGACAATAGTTCTTTTGCTGCATTCGAGTCTGATTGTGCAGTTTAACTTGTTCCATTATAGCCTCATTCAGAGAAGCAAGGTCAAAGAACTTTCTGTTGCGCAATGGTGCATATGCACGAATATATATCAGTTTCACTTGATTTTCGACCAACGCTTTATCCTTAGGCTTTGCAGGTCGAGTTGGAGTAACAGTCGTCTTATAATGAACGGCAAGGTCATCCAATGCCTGATTTATAGTGGGCTCATAGTTATTGGCCTTAACAATGGCCGATTTTAGATTGTCGGGCACAATCGTTTTGGGCGCGCCTCCGAAAAAGTTCAAACAACAAACCATAGCATGTATAAAATCTTCCATTTTCTGACTCGGAACAGCCATTGCAAATCCGTAGTCAGAATAAGGCAAACACGCTACAAAAACTTGACATTCAATCCTATTTCCCGTTTCCCTATCAATATATGAAAGCGTTTTTCCGGCAAAATCGACAAAGAGTTTTTCCCCTGCCTTATGGTCAAGATTTAGGCTTGGTTTTCGGCTTTTATTGTGTTGGTTCAGGTGATGGCAAAATTGGGTGTAGCTATACGCATTAGTGGTCGTTTGTTGATACTCGCGCCATAGCAAACCACGCGTAACACCGGTTTTGTTTAGTTCTGATGTGTAGTAGTCTAATTGGTTTTTTAGGTGCTCATAGCGCTCATCTTTGAAAGATGGATTTCCAGAAAATAATGTAGCTTCAAGCTTGGGATCTTCCATTTTTAAGAGTTCATCAATAGAGAACTTCCCACCATCGATCTTGTACAGATAGGTTTTTACTGTGTTTTTACTCATGCCTAAAGCCCGTGCAATAGTTTTTTTTGCCTTGCCCTGTTTGTACAGGAGCAGTAATTGTTTTACTTGACTCATACGTTTAATTTTTCCTGCCATAACTTTCTGTTTTAGTGGTTCTGGCCACTAAATAACCTAAACTGCAAGAAATAGGGGTCAGCTTGCTCCGTAAATTTGAAGGCCGAGCCTCGGGGGTCAACTTGCTCCGAAATTGAAAATTCCCGCGCACAAAAAAAACGCGATAACAAGTTGAACTTAAAATATGAGGGGTCAACATCCGCCGGAATGTCATGCTTTTTTTAGCTCAAAAAACACCAAATTTCAGCTTCCGTTAGTGGGGTCAGCTTAGTCCGAAATATCCAATTTCTGCATTGAGGTCTTCCAGTGAGAAAAATGTCATTTCTCGTAAAAGATAATAAATGCGCTGATAAACCAGGTTAACTGCATTTTCAACAAGTGCTTTGTCTTGCGGGGAATAGCTTCTTGTAGGGTTGATCACGCAATCGTAGTGGCGAGCAAAATCTTTTAATGAACGATTGATCACCGGTTCATATTTACTTGACCGGGTCACGGCTGATTTCAAATTGTCCGACACAATAGCTTTTGGCACACCTCCATAAAAATCAAGTGCATTGGCCAGGCTGCTGAGCATATCCTCCCTTTTCTGCGTCAATGTGGCTTCTACATAGGTGTATTGACTATGGGGCAATAATGCCACGAAGACTTCCACTTCTTGTATCTCGCCTGTCTCTCGGTCAACTATCTGTAATTTCTTACCTGCATAGTCGATAAACAACTCATGACCGGCTTTGTGTTCGAGCTTCATAGAACCTTTAACTTTGCCAAACTTTTGTTTATAGTGCTCCATAAACTGGGAATAGCTGTAAGGTTTTTTGGTTGTTGCTTTGTAATTGAGATAGTGATGTAAAAAAGTAAATCCGGGATGTTCTCTTGCCATTTTTTCTTTTTCAAAAAACTGCATCAACTCATCATAACGTTCGTTAACGATTGTTGTGTGCGATGGGAAGAGTTCTTTCAGGGAAGGCTCATCCATTTCCAGAAGTTCTTTCAAGGAATAATCACATGCTTTAAAATAGCGCATGTATGTATTTACCGTATTGCGTGAAATTTTCAGTAGTTCACCTATTTGGCGGTTACTTTCACCATCAATGTGTAATGTAATAATCTGTTTTAAATCCATAGGATCAAGAGTATTGGCCATATCAAATCTTTTTTCTGCGATATGGCAGTTTTTCTTGATCTTTCAAAGTGGCACAAAACGAATCCGAAAAAAAATTGCTCCGCCCATAGTTGGCACAAAACGAATCCGAATTAAAATTGCGCGCGCCCAAAAAGTGGCACAATTTGAGCCGGAATCAGTGGCACAAACCACTCCGGAAATGGTGGCACAAATCGAATCAGATTATCCACTTTCTCATGGAGCATGGCGAAGTGAGCAAGAAACTATTAGTGAAGCTGATTTTATCAAGGTTTGTGACGAAATAGTAAAACATATAGATAAGAAATCACATT
>NZ_DATFKB010000118.1:0-8868 GCF_035268865.1 Salinivirga sp.
ACCATTGAGCATTTGCATGTGCACATCATTCCAAGAACTGAAGAGGACCTGCCTGAGCCCGGAGATTGGTACCCGAAACTGCAGGCTTCTAAAGAAAAGCTAATTGATAGTTTCTCCCGGCCACAGCATACCGAAAAGGAACTTTTACATATTACAGAAAAGCTTAAGTCTGCAGCTATATCAAATAGTAATGATTTTCAGTCGTAAAGCGTGAGAAACTCATAAGCGTTTTGGGTATCGTCCATATATCGCATAAAATCATCATATTTTATGTTCAGTGTCGCTCTGTTATCGTTCGGATGAAAGCTTAATTTTTCTGCTTTTTGAAGATTTTGGTCGAAAAATACATGTACGTGATTTTCCTCATCGTTTATTAGTCCGAATGGAGATACAGAGCCTGGCTTTATTCCAAGGTATTTTTCCATGCGCCATTCTGAGGCAAAGCTTAGTTTTCCTTGCTTTAGTCTTTTTTCAAGATCATGAATATCAAGCTGGTAGGCATGATGCAAAATCACTAAATAGTGCTTTTTGCCTTTATGGTTTCTGAAAAACAGGTTTTTACAAAATGTTGCATCCATCCACGATTTATGCTTTCGTGCGTCTTCAATTGTATTTAGTGGTGGGTGTTCATAATAATCGAAGCTAATATTAAGTTGCTTAAGTTTTTCGTAAATGGCAGGTTGTCCAATCATTATTTTTTAGTGCAAAAATAGCATCCCTTTTTTAATGCCCCATATTTTACGGTTTAAATCATTCCTGCAACTTCAATTCCGCATGCTGATAAGCCTTAACCGCAATAGTTTTTTTGTTCGTTTATGGAAGTCTGCTTAAGTATAACTAATTTAGGCCTCGAAAATTTTAATACTATAATTTCTACTAATGGATGTAGCAAAGCTTGAAAAATTATTTCAGAATATTTCCGGAGAGGCACCTGAGGTAAGTAAACTTTTCAAAAAAAGTGGCTCTGGAAGACAATACTACAGGTTAAAAAGTGAAAAACTGTCGTTAATCGGCTGCATGAACTCAGATGTTGATGAAAATGAGGCCTTTTTTCATTTGTCGGGTGTTTTTAGTAAAGCCGGTTTAAATGTACCGGAGGTATTGGCAATTGATGAATCACGGCAATATTATATTCAAACCGATTTAGGCGACCAGATGCTTTACAATATTGTTACAAGCCGTCAAACTGAAAATTTAGATGATTATTTGCTCAATCAATATAAAAAAGTGCTTTCAGCCCTCATCGACTTTCAGACTATAGATCAGAGTTTAATTGATTCGAGTAAATACTATCCGCTCCCGGTATTCAACAGGCAAAGCATTGAATGGGATTTGAATTATTTCAAATACTATTTCTTGAAATTGCATGATATTACTTTTAACGAACGAAAACTACAAACAGACTTTGATGCTTTTATCGGGCAACTGCTCAATGATGAAATGCATTATTTCATGTTTCGCGATTTTCAGAGTCGCAATATACTGTTGAAAAACGATGAGCCATGGTTTATCGACTTTCAGGGGGGGAGGAAAGGACCTTTGGCCTACGATGTAGCTTCTTTACTTTATCAGGCCAAGGCCAACTTAACACCCGATGACAGGGATAACCTACTTAGGCATTATTTATCGGAACTTGAATCAAAAACCGATATCGATGCTGCTCGTTTTATGGATTATTTTTACCCGAATGCATTGTTAAGAACCCTGCAGGTTTTGGGCGCCTACGGGTACAGAGGGTTGTTTCAGCGTAAAACCCATTTCCTTACTTCAATTGGAAAGGCATTGCGTAATTTAAAATCAATTTTACCCTCATTGTCAGCATTAAACCATGTTCCCGAACTTAGCAGGTGCCTGCATGAACTTGTAGAACGTATTCCTGAATATGAAAATAAACCAACCGAAAAGTTTAAGGTGGTAATACAAAGCTTCTCATATTTAGATGGGGGTGTACCGCCCGATACAAGTGGACATGGAGGTGGCTATGTATTCGATTGCAGAATGCTGCCAAACCCGGGACGCGATCCTTATTATGCCAATATGAATGGTATGGATAAGGAGGTGAAAGATTACCTGGAGAAACATCAAGAAGTTGAGACTTTTATCGCAAACGCATTAGAATTTGGCACAAAACACATCGAGACATATTTAAATAAAGATTTTAACTATTTATCAATAAGTTTTGGGTGCACAGGAGGACAGCACAGAAGCGTGTATTGCGCTGAGCAAACTGCTTCTCAATTAAAAAAGAAGTTTCCTGATATTGTCATTCAAGTCAACCATTTAATCCAAAAAGTTGCTTATCAATGCTAAAAAACAGTAAGAAATTAATCGCATTTATTCCTTCTGCCGGTTTTGGTACACGTTTAATGCCACTAACAAGGCAAAAACCAAAGGCCCTTGTTAGTTTTATGGGTGATCCAATGCTTGGGCGTACCATAGATAAACTTTCGAATCTGGGGATCAAACGGTTTATAGTGAATGTACACCATTACCCGGAGCAAATAAAAGCTTATCTGGATACGCTTGATGATAAGCTGGATATACGTGTGTCTGACGAAACTGAGGAACTGCTCGATACAGGAGGAGGACTTTACAAAGCCAGCAAATTATTGCATGACGATGAGGACGTGCTTTTAGTACACAATGTTGATTTACATACCGGGTTTGACCTGCAAAAAATGATCGAAACGCATTTTGAAAACGATAACGATATCACATTAGCTGTTTCTGACAGGCGCTCGAACCGTAAGCTCATGTTCAAAGATAATGAGTTGTGTGGATGGAAAAACACAAAAACCTCTGAACTTATTAAACGTTTCAATTGCGATACAGACGTTTCACTGGCTTTTAGTGGAATTCATCTTGTCAATAAAAAAGTTATTAAAGCGAGGCAAAAAGATGACTTTCCCTTAATTCCATGGTATCTGGATATGGATGCAGGGGTTAAAATTGCAAGTTGGAAACACAATCCGAATGAATGGTTTGATCTTGGCACCATTTCGCGAATAGAACAAGCAGAAAAAGCAATAAGGAATAAACAATAAACTGCTATGAGCACAAGTAAATACACAATGCCGCAGGGCTCTCTAATTAGCTATATGAGCAATAAGGTAAAAACTTACGGCGGAATAAATTTTGCTCAGGGTATACCGGGTTATAATCCACCCGAAGCACTTTTGCAACACCTGGAATCCATTGCTCATGCTGAAATACATCAATATGCACCAGGAATTGGTAATTTAAAACTCAGGAAATTAATACTCGAACACTACAAAGATTTTCAGTTTGACGATGACCAGTTGCTCGTATTACAGGGGGCTACAGAGGCCTTGTCGTTGGTTTTTCAATACATTAAGAATAGTCTTGATCAACCTTTTGCTGCCATGGCATTTGATCCTGTTTATGAAAGTTATCGGCACCTGCCCCGCATTATGAATATACCATTTCACGCCTATGCTCATAAACAGTTCGATACTGACCATTTGCTGAATTTTATAAAGGATCATAATATAAGGGTTATGTTTGTTAACTCTCCGGGAAATCCTTTTGGAGCAGTATTCACGGAGCAACAAATGAATGAATTGCGGCGTATTTGCGATTCCCACGGTGTTTATATGATTATAGATGCTGTTTATAGTAATTTATATTATGAAAAGCCTCCGCATTATCCCATAAAAAATTTAAGCCCGCAAATATTTTACATCAACAGTTTTAGCAAAATGCTCTCAGTAACCGGATGGCGAATCGGTTACCTTATATCTCATCCATCGCATACTGAAGGGCTAAGAGATATTCACGATTACATTGGTTTGTGTACCAATGCGCCTTTACAGCAGGCTTTGGCCAATTATCTTGAGCAAAAACATTATGGCGAAACATATGTGAATTGGCTGCGTGAAACATTGAAGTCAGCTTATAAGCGAATGGAAAAGAGTTTATTAAAACTTAACTTTGATATTCCTAAAGCAAACGGAGGATACTATGTTTGGGCCAAACTACCACAAAACAAAGATGGATTTGAGTTTACAATGGAACTTTACGATGAGGCCGAAGTAGCAGTGATACCGGGTATTCACTTCAGTGAGAATGCCCATGATTTTATCAGGTTCAATATTGCCAGGCCCGAAAATGAGCTTCTGGAAGGAATTAAAAGGATTGAAGAATTTTGCGCTAAAAGGGACTTGTAGCTCAGTTTTTTTTTCGCAATCAAGAAAATCGTATTATATTTAAAACTTAAATGGTATATAACAATCTAAAAAAAATCCGGTAAAAATGGGATTATACTCAAAATTGATTGCTAAACCGCTTGATTCACTCGATCAGCAGACAGGAAAAATTTTTAAGAACCTTTTTTATTTTGTTTTTAAGATTGCTTCTCTTGGAATAGCCATATACGGAGCTTATCTACTTGTATCAGGATTGCTTGGTAAAACTGGTTACCTGACAATGCTCAAATCACTTGATTCATTTGATCTGGTAAGGTCTATAATTTGCCTGATTTTTACCTTTACAATATCGGCCGGAATGTTTTTTTCTATTTCTGCCATATTTTGGAAACGTGCCAATGATTTTAAAACACGTGAGTTTGGCGGAGCTGTTTTTCTTTTTCCCAGGTTTATTAAAATTTTGGGTGAAGCAATTGCAGTCATTCCAATTTCTGCAGCACTGATCTCATTTTTTGCCATTATTTTATCTGCCATTCCTTACGCTCCAATCGAATCTTTGGGCAATTTGGCCGGATCAATTGGATCGACCATGGTAAATGAGTTTATTGGTAATACTTTTGCAGCCGTTTTTATTGAAACTGCATCAGATTACTTTCAATTACTTACTGATGGGTTTATAGGGCTTATTACCGGTTTCTTTATGTCCATAGGCGTGCTTTTTGGTACTTACATTATAGCGGAATTATTTGAAATAGCGATCTATTTCCTTATTCGCAAACCTCTTTATAACTAGTTTTACATGAAACTAGCCTTTTCAGGGCTGCTGCCATATCCTTTGGAAGAAATGACACATGCCAAAAACAGTTTTTGGCAGCACGGTTCCTGTGTCTTTACACCAGGAAATAACTATGAAATAATTGCATCTTCGGGCAGGGGAAAAACCACGCTATTAAATGTGATTTTTGGAATTAGAAATGACTATCACGGGCAATTTATAATAGAAGAGAAGCAGGCAAACAAGTTAAAGTTAAGCGACTGGGCTCGCATAAGAACCCATAAAATTAGCTCTGTGTTTCAGGGTTTAAGGCTTTTCAGGCATTTAACAGGCAAACAAAACATTGACATAAAAAACCGTTTGACCGGCACGTTGACAGACCAACAGATAAACAACTTAGCGAAAATACTTGGCATTGAACAACAGATGTCGCAAAAGGCCGGATTAATGTCTTACGGCCAGCAACAGCGACTTGCTGTTTTGCGGGCTTTTGCCCAGCCTTTTGAGTGGTTGTTACTCGATGAGCCTTTTAGTCACCTTGATCCTGAAACTGCTCAAATTACAGCAGATTTAATTAGAAATGAGTGCATTGTGCGGTCTGCAAATTTTATTGTAACACGCCTGATGAGCGAAGATTATTTGCAGGCTAACGAGGAAATAATATTGTAACATGCTTAGAAGAATTCTTTTTAGCAATATTCCAATGGGTTACTTCACAGGTGCGGTTCTGGGCACTTTGGTGGGGTTCTTTTTACTTATGGCTACATTTAGCGCATGGAATCTCTATAACGCTTTTATTCAAAGCAGGGCAGGGCAGAGTCAGCAATATGTTACAATCAATAAAAAAATCAGCGTATTGAACACGATGAGCAAGGACCTGAGCGGTTTTAGGGCTGAGGAAATAGAAGAGATTAAGCATGCTGATTTTGTTGCCGATATGGCACCTTACCAACGATCTTCATTTGGTGTACAGGCCTCCCGCGATGCTTCCTCGAATATGCCCTATATGCGTACCGAAATGTTTTTTGAAGCTGTACCGGAACGCTTTTTGGATAAGGTTCCCGAATCGTGGGACTGGCAAAAAGGGCAGGAGCATATTCCGGTTATCATTCCCAAAGATTATCTTGACCTTTATAATTTTGGTTTTGCCAAAGCGCAGGGTTTACCAAACGTATCTAAATCAATAGTTGGCCAGTTTTCTTTTGAGCTTACGCTATACGGAAATAGAAAAGTGGAGAAATTTACAGGATCAATCGCAGGCTTTTCCAACAGAATACAATCATTGCTCGTTCCGATGAATTTTTTGGAAGCAGCAAATGCCCGGTTTAACCCTGACAAAAATCCACGGCCAGACAGGCTTATTTTAAAACTTAAGCCTAATATGGAAAAAGATTTATATGCCTTTTTAAATGAAAAAGGTTACGAAACTACTCACGACGCCTTTCAGGGGGGTAAGGTTTCCCTATTTGTGCATTTGAGTGGTGGTATTCTGCTCTTCATCGCATCACTAATAATTTTGCTTGCACTAATTGTCTATGCGCTTACCCTCCAGTTGACTGTACAGCGAAATAAAGATGAAATCTATCAGTTGACATTACTGGGCTACAAGCCAGTAGCTATTTTTCGCTATTACTTTGTTGTTCAGGTAATTTTAGCACTGGTGGTGTTGTTTGTCAGCGGAGCATTTATTGAGGTCATTACTTCCAGGGCGCTTGAATTTCTGGCAGAGAGGTATATTGAGATCGAACAGTTTAGTATTTGGCCAACCTACCTGTTGGCTGCCGGGATAATGCTGATTTTTATCTTTATAACTGCGATGAATACAATTAAGCTTATTCGCAAACTCGCCCGCAAAGGCACTTTGTAGATTATTTCTCCAGAATTACAAATTCTGTTCTTCGGTTTTTCTTTCTTCCGGCTTCCGAATTATTATCTGCAATAGGTTTTGTTTCTCCAAATCCCTCGTATGATAACCTGCTTCGACTAATATTTCTATCTATCAGGTACCTGTATACTTTTCGTGCTCTTTTTTTCGACAATCGCATATTATATCCTGCATCAGCAATATTATCCGTATGTCCGTCGATGCGGATTTTTATGTCAGGATTATTATTAAGGTAGCTGGCAAAGTTGTCAAGTGTTGCTTTTGATTGTTTTGTTAATTCTGTGCTGTTAAAGGGAAATAGTACATCATTAAGTCTTGTGTTGGCTCCGACCTTTGTTTTTTTTACTATAAAGTTAAGCTTTATTTGCAGGTTTTCTGAAATGCTATCTGCAGCAGGCTCAATTATTTTGGAGGTAAATGAATAATCAGGCTTTTTTATTGTTAACATGTAACTGTCCTCAACTTGCGCTGGAATAGCTATGGCATATTTTCCTGTATAATTATCTACAACTCCTTTTTTTATTTCATTCGATCTCATGTTTTTCAGCTCAATAGATGCGCTTTTCAAAATAGATCCCTTTCCGTCGACTAACTTACCCCGCACAAACATTACTTTATCGGGTTGCGCATCTTCATGAAGTTCAAAGCCAAAGATATCGTATCCACCATAACCTTTATAAGCATTCGATGAGAAAAAGGCATAATGCCCGCCAGTCGATACTATAAAACCAGATTCATCTTGTTCGCTGTTTATTGGATAACCTATGTTTTCCGGGGCGTTCCATATGGAGTCTTTTCGTCTGCTAACAAATATATCGTATCCGCCCACACCGGGGTGACCGTCTGAAGCAAAATATAATGTTTTGTTATCGGGGTGGATAAATGGTGCCCTTTCATTGAGCTTAGTGTTCACCGGATTTCCTAAATTAATCGGAGGTCCCCAATATCCTGAGCTGTCGAGTTCTGAATAATAAATATCTATTCCGCCTTTTCCATTTGGTCTGTACGAGGCAAAATAGAGTATTTTGCCATCGGGTGAAACTGAAGGATGTCCTTCCCAGGTTGTAAGTCCATTGATTTTTCTGTTTAATTTTTGTAATGGGCCCCATTTCCCGTATTTTTTTTGGGTTTGGTATATATCGCAATTTTTATAGGGTCGTCCATCAGGCATTTCTATTTGCTTACATACTGTGAGAAATAGTTTTTTATTATCAATTGTAATAGAGGCAGCACCCTGATTAGGGCCTTTATTAAATGGGTAGGGCATAGGTTTCGATTCATCGAATACCGGTTCACCAGTTGAGTCCCATCGAATAAATTTACTGATGCTGAATTCTTCTGTCATACTGGGAGAATAAGCTCCACGTTCTTGCTTCCAAAGTTTACGCGTAAACATCATATAACTACCGTCAGGGGCTATTAGCGGCATAAACTCGTCACTGCTCGTACAAACTCCCGGCAGAGCCACCGGATCGAAATTTACTGGGTTATCTACAAGTTTTTGAAAAGCCTCACAACTTTCAATCATTTTGCTTGTTTCGGGCATATAATTTTTGCTGCTGACATTGGAAGTGTATTTTTTTAGCCATGTATGGGCGCCCGATAGGTTACCTCCCTCGTAATTAATTTTACCCAGGTAATAATATGCTTTATATTTTTCATATTCGGGGCAGACTTTGGCTACTTCCTCGAAATTATCTGAAGCACGGTTTAATAGCCTGTTAAGATTTGATACCTTGCGGTTATCATATTGAATTATTTGTGCCTTATTATAATATTTTTTTGCCAAATAATAATATGGGACAACCCATTGAGGGCTGTGTTTTATAGCTCTAAATATTAGGGTTTTGGCCTTGTTGTTGTCTTTTGACCAAATGTGCGTTCCTTTATCGAAAAGTAACCTGGCTCTTTGTGTAGGCTGATTGCATAGTTCTTCTTGTGCCAGCGCATTTAGGCTGGTCATAATTATCAATATTGAGATGAGTCGGGAAATATATAAACGGCCATGAATCATGCATTATTAATTAATTATTGTGCTGTGA
>NZ_DATFKB010000119.1:0-2354 GCF_035268865.1 Salinivirga sp.
TTGCGAATCAATACCAATTAATGTCACTCCCCGCAAAATAAATGGAAATACGGTCAATTCAATTTTGGGTGACCCAACATTTCCACAGGCAGTTATCACACCCATTGGCACGGTTGATTTTATAATATTTTCTAAAATTACACCTCCAACAGTATCAATACCACCTGCAAACTGCGCTTTAGTCATTGGTTTCTTTTCAGCTTGCCCGAATTCATTGCGGTCGATGATTTCTGTGGCTCCTAATCTATGCAAGTATTCATGCTCAGAGGCCTTACCCGTAATAGCTGCAACATTGTATCCGAGTTTGCTCAAAATAGCCACACTCATTGACCCCACTCCTCCGGTAGCGCCTGACACTATAATTTTCCCATCTTCAGGCTCCACCGACGCTTTAAGTCGATATACAGACATGCCAGCTGTGAGGCCTGCTGTTCCATACATCATAGCCTCTTTCATGGACATATTTTCAGGCAAACGAACGGCCCATGCTGAAGGCACACGAATGTATTGACCAAACCCCCCATCGGTATTCATTCCAAGATCATAGCTTGTTACAATAACCTCATCATCCGGCTTAAAATCAGCATTATTAGATTGCACAACCTTTCCTACCGCGTCGATTCCCGGCGTGTGCGGGTAGTTTTTCGTTACGCCTTTATTGCCTGAAGCCGACAAGGCATCTTTATAGTTCAACGATGAATAGTAAACTTTTATTAAAAGGTCGCCCTCCGGCAATTCCTCGAGTTGCTTTGTTTTTATCTCACCAATAAAATTACCGTCTTTCTCTTCAATCACGTATGCTTTAAATCGTTGCTTTTCCATATTACCTAAGATTTTATAAACTTTCTAATAGAACAATTAAAACTGGTCAATGATCAGGCCATGGATAAGGAAACTATTATAAAACTTAGTTATAGACTGTACAATACTTTTCCAACAAGAAACATGTAAAAATGTTATTGTTTCTATCAACAAGTACTTAAGATTAAAAGAAGAACAGTAAAATGGCATTCCCAGCAAAGTAAATCAAAATAATCATGAGGCTCTCCCAACCAATTTTTGCAAACCCCTTCCGCTCACGGTGTAAGAGTCCAAGAATTAGCGTACTGGTCATTAACATGGTAACTGCCATAATAAAAATCTGTTCCGATGCAATAGCGTGGAGGATACTTCCTTTTCCATAGGCCAAATCGGCAAAGGCAATGAATAAAACATCGAAAGTATTACCCCCAATAATATTGCCCACTGATAAAGTCAAAGCTTTTTGTCTTACAGCAGAGATGGCAACTATCAGCTCCGGGAATGATGTGGCTATAGCTGTAAATAATACCCCCACAAGCGTCTCTGATAATCCGGTTTTAGCTGCAATAGTAATGCCTGTCTGAGCTATTGTAAATCCGGCTAAAGCCACTACAATTGCAGATATCACGAACTTCAGGATAACGCTTTTCAAATTCAGTTTTTCTATGTTATCCTGATCCGGAGCATCCTGCACAGTGGCCGATGTCACACGTGGAGTCCACATTGGCCAGTCTTTTGCCCTGGATATCATTTTTGATCCTGCAATATATATCCCAACCATTACAATAGAAAAGGGATGCACATGGAAAACAGTGATTTCAGGGCCGGTCATACCAATAATCACAAAAGAGAGTAACCCTATAAGCAACAGTCCCTGCATTAAATTGGCAAACGAAGCTGCAGCGTGTTCCAAATTGATCTTGCGGTAGGTAATATCGGCAATAGACAAGAACAGCGTTTGTGCTGCTATTCCTCCAATGGCGTTACTGACAGCCAATTGTGGATGCCCCTGAATTGCAGCAACCACAGAAGTCACAATTCCGGGTAGAGATGTGGCACCGCCCAGAAAAATGGCACCAAACATAGCTTCACCCAGTCCTGTAAGATCTGCCAGCTGATCAGCAGCTCTTGTCAACCAGGTGCCTACAACGGCAATTATGACTGCCGAAAGCGCAAAAAGCAGAATAGCAAGCGATAATTCCATAGTTTTTCACACTTATTCATACTAACCAATGAATATCCCCTGTTTGATGTTCATTCAACAATGAAAAAAGTGGCAGCCTCAATTAAGCAGCAATATTTATATTTCGCCTGCGACCATCTTCATCACATAATCGGCAATGCTTCTGGGTGTAATAATAAGTTTTATTATCCTGATTAATAAAAGCACCGCAAACAAAAACGATATTGTACTGGCATATTCTACTGGCGCAAGCATGATCGTTACTACAATGGCCATGAGAAAAAGGAATGAAACAAAGAAAAATCGTTGAAGGTTCAAACGAATTGAAATTTCGATTTTCCCATTGCGCTCTGAAATATGAATTTCACCG
>NZ_DATFKB010000120.1:0-3420 GCF_035268865.1 Salinivirga sp.
AAAACAGTGCTTTTTTTATTGTTTTTTTCGCTTGCTGCGCCGGGCCTCGGGGTTAAATTCAAGGCAGCGTTGTACCCATGTTTCCAGGTCTGTATCCATGTCTACTTCAATGGGTGGTACCAGCACAAAGCCTTTCATGGAACGGCCCGATTTATCCAGAGGCGTACACGCTTTTTGAGCCATGAGCTCTTCAGAATGCCGGGGATCAATGCGGGCAATGAGAGCATCTTTCATCACGCCCACACATAGTTTATCATCCACCATAAAGCACAAGCCGCCAAACATCTTTTTTTCTTCGAAGAATACTTTTTGTACTTCTAAAACATGCTTTATGCGATATGCCAGGTGTTCGTCGTAGGCCATTGTTTTAATTTGTTTTGTGTCATTCTTTTTTAACTGTGCCGAAATCGTTCAATATTTTTACTGTCAGTGGTGATGTATTGATTGTAAATGTCGGCAGTCATGCACGAATGCACGGGCAACACGTACACCAAATCGCCAATGTCAAATTTATCTTTCTGCGTTTCGGGCAAACTAACGATTCCATGCTCCTGCGACAAGCGTTTTACAATCATTCCAGGAATGGGCTCACCCCAGCCATCACCCTCTTTTTCAACAAGCTGGCCATAAACCGGACTTTGATTAATTCGGAGCATATCTTTCGAAAGGTGCACGCCTCCGCCATAGATCACCATCTCATTGCGATCTTTATGCAATGCAACTACCGGGCAGGCCACAGCAACTGCAATTTGGCCAGGGCTACAGGAGCCAAAACTCAACTGCATGAGATCATAAAACACAAAGTTGCCTGGACGAATTTCATCTATCCCTGAAAAATGGTCAACCAAACTACACGATGGTGTGTCGCCTATGGAAGCAATAATACCGGGATGTGACCCAATATAGTGCGCTTTTAATTGGAGCATGGCCAAATTTTCGTCGTTCCGAATTTTAAGAATATCCGTAATGGTATTGGTATGATAAGTGTGCCCGGCATGGGATAAAAAGCCAACAAACTTTAGTTTGCCCGGCTGTTTGGCTGCAGCCAGGATTTGGTCGATAGACGCAAAATCTGTGGGCGCCACACCCGTGCGGTGTGCTCCGGTGTCAATTTTAATGTAAAAACTCACAGGGTGGGTCAGCTTTTCATGCAGCAGTTCGAGCACTTCTGCACTTTCTACCAGCAGGCTCAGCTTTACCCGGCCTGCAAGTTCGTTAATGGCCGCAAGCTCCCGCACATTTACCGGAAAAGCAATGAGTATATCGTCCCATTCCGTGGCAAAATACTGTGCCATACCCACCGAGGAGACCGTTATTTTGGCAACGCCGTGTTCCTTAAACCACCGGCCAATCTCCAGCGACTGATGGGTTTTGAAATGCGGGCGAAATTCCACCCCGGCATCTTTTGCCTTATGCGCCATTTGGGCAATGTTGGTTTTGCATTTTCGCTCGTCGAGGATAAGTGTGGGTTGGGTGATTTGTTGCATAATTTTAATTTCTGCTGTATTGGCATTTCAATATAACGCATTTTCCGGTTTATGCCATACCCGATTCCGGCAAAATGCGGCACATAAGCTAATAGCAGCACACACAAACCACGTAAACCACTGGCTCAATGAGGCGTGATGACATCATCAGATATAAAAAATCTAATTATGGATTAAGGAGACCACCAAATTATTTGAACGCAATACAATTTGAAAGATCACTAAAATCAGGAGGATTGTTAAAAAAGCAAACTTCAAAGAGACCTTCATTTTTTTACTACCCCACCAGGCTAATGCGCCAAGCAAGAGCCAGACAAAAATTGGTAAAATCCAGGGCGACATCCCCAGGTGATCGCTCACAATAGCCTCGTCCTGACTCATTAAAGGACTAACCAAATAAGGCCAAATCCTTAACGTTACCGGTTCTATTAAAAAGCCATAAAGCCATTTTGCAGGTCCAAAAACATACATTAAAACAAGTGCAACAATACCCTGAAGTATGGTAATTACAGGCCCCGCACTTACCACAACCGGGTAATGCCATGATGCTGCATAGCTGCCGTCAACCGGGTAGGCCCTGTTGAGATTCATCCCCATATCGTTTCCTAAAAATACGCCTGTAATATAGTGGCCGAACTCATGTATTAAGCAACTGGCAATCACCACCAAAAACAATATACCAATATAGTTTAACGTAATCTTATTCATTTTGCACCTATTTTGTTCTTAAAACCTGTCAGCAAATAAATTAATCTACTGAACACATCAAAATTACCAAAAAAAGCTGATGTATAGAAATGAACAAGAATTCAGATAAACTATCATAGCAGATTATTGCCCGGATAGAAGAATAAATTCTGAAAAGTTCTGGATATTGTAATAACCCTCCGATCATGTTTTTACTTCTCATCGGGCTCAAAATCGAGCACAATGGAGTTCATGCAGAAGCGCTTTCCGGTAGGTTCCGGGCCATCGTCAAAAATGTGTCCCAGGTGCGAATCGCAGCGGGCACATTCTACCTCTATACGGTTCATACCCAATGAATGGTCGGGTTTATAATTTACACTGTTGGGCCTGACCGGCTCAAAAAAGCTTGGCCATCCGCATGAACTGGCAAACTTAGCAGTGGAACGAAACAACTTGTTTCCGCAAACAGCGCAGTAATAAGTTCCTTTAGCTTCGCTGTCCCAATATTTTCCTGTAAAGGGTCGTTCTGTGCCCTCTTTTCGTGCTACACGATAAACATCTTCGGGCAAAATCTTTTTCCATTCCTTATCGGATACGTTTAAATGGGTAGTATCTGTACGCGAATAATACGGATTATTCATCTTTTGTGTCTCTTTTTTATCCTGTCCCTGAGAACTACAATTCGTTGTCATTACAAATAATATGGCAATTAGAACAATTCTCATTATTTAAAATTATTAAATATAGCAGGCTTTAAAGCCCGCTAAAATAAAGACAAATACAGGCATGTTTTGTTTGATACTAAAATTAAAAGTATTCGATATGGCGATTTCCAAAAACAAGCATTCATAATTTTTGCTGTCTCTGGATCTTAAATTACCCTGTATTATTAAAAGTATACGCTGAAAAAAAACATCTTCACATCAAAAAAGCGCTTTACCATCCGGCAAAGCGCTTCTGTACGGTATTTTTATGTGGTTAATCCAGAATGTTCATACCTTTCAGGGTTTCCAGGGTCTCTTTCACTGATTCGGCAGATTTGTCCAGCATATCGCGTTCCTCTTTGTTCAGGTCGATCTGGATAATTTTCTCAATGCCCTGACGTCCTAAAATAATAGGCACTCCAAGATAAAGGTCGTTTAGCCCGTATTCGCCATCGAGATAGGCTGCAACGGGATAGAAACATTGCTGATCGTCGATTACTGCTTCTACCATTTGTGCTGCTGCAGCTCCCGGGGCATACCAT
>NZ_DATFKB010000121.1:0-29402 GCF_035268865.1 Salinivirga sp.
TCTCATCAGGAGGTGATTGCAGGTTACCAGCATGCTGGAGCATCGGCTGTATCGGTGCTTACTGATGAGTCTTTTTTTGGCGGGAGCCTGCTACACCTTGAATCGGTACGTGAGCAGATTAATATTCCGGTTTTGAGAAAGGATTTCATCATAGACCCATACCAAATTGCACAATCTAAGGCAGCCGGAGCTGATGCTGTTTTGCTTATTGCGCGAATATTATCGCCACAGCAAATTCAAGATCTGGCAGCATTGGCTCAGGGACATGGAATGGAGGTTTTATTGGAGCTGCACGAAGAATCGGAACTCGAAAAAGTGAATAGCTTGATAGATGTTATTGGTGTCAATAACAGGAATTTACAGGATTTTTCTGTCGATTTGGATCAGTCCATTGCACTATGTAAGCAAATTCCCGGCATCTACACCAAAATTGCCGAAAGTGGTATCCATGCACCTGAAACGGCTGCAAAACTTAAAACTGCGGGGTTTCATGGTTTTTTAATCGGTGAGTTTTTTATGAAACACGAGAATCCACCTGCACAATGTCAGTCATTTATTAATAAATTGAATCAAGTAAAGACCTCGGCCCAATGAAAATTAAAGTTTGTGGATTGAATAGCCTGGAGAATATAAAGGCGTTACCTCTGGAAGATATTGATTTGCTGGGTTTTATTTTTTATCCCAGATCGCCGCGCAATGTGACAATTGTGCCTGACAAGTCGTTTATGCAATTAACATCAACACATAGCAGGACAGGAGTATTCGTTAATGCGCCAGTTTCTTTGATTATACGGAATGTTTTTGCCTATGGTTTGAACACTGTGCAGTTGCATGGTAATGAGTCTCCGGATATATGTAAGGAGCTTAAAGAACAGAGCCTGGTGGTTATAAAAGCCTTTAGTGTGAGCCATAAAATTGATTTTCAAACAGTGGAACAATACGAGTCAGTTGTCGATTATTTCTTGTTTGACGCACCTTCCAAAGCCTACGGTGGTAGTGGCCGCCAATTCGACTGGTCGGTGCTCAAAGGTTATAAGGGGCATGTCCCATTTTTCCTAAGTGGCGGCATCGGACCTGACGATGCTGGACAAATTAAGGCTTTTCATCATAAAAAATTTGCCGGAATTGATCTTAACAGTCGTTTTGAGGTTCGACCCGGCGTAAAAGATAGTTTGCAATTAATGAAGTTTTTAAAAGAGGTAAAATCAAAATAATATGTTACAAATAAAATCAATAGCGGATAAGCGCGGATATTACGGGGAGTTTGGTGGTGCATGGATCCCTGAGATGCTGCGCCCCAATATAAAAGAGCTGGAGGCTCATTACCTGGGAATTTTAAATGATCCCGATTTTCAAAAAACTTTCCGGAATCTTTTAACCGAATATACCGGAAGACCCACGCCACTCTATTTTGCCGAAAGGTTATCAAAACAATATCAAACCAATATTTGGCTCAAGCGCGAAGACCTCAATCATACCGGAGCCCACAAAATAAACAATACCATTGGACAGGTTTTGATGGCAGAACATTTGGGCAAGAAGCGTATTATTGCTGAAACCGGAGCTGGCCAGCATGGCGTGGCTACAGCTACCGTATGCGCTTTGCGGGGATTAGAGTGTGTGGTTCATATGGGTGCTCTGGATGTGGAGCGGCAGGCACCAAACGTAGCCCGAATGAAAATGCTGGGAGCCAAAGTGGTGCCGGCTACAAGTGGTAATAAAACCCTGAAAGATGCAACTAACGAGGCCCTTCGCGATTGGATTAATAATCCGGCTGATACCTTTTATGTGATTGGTTCTGTTGTGGGGCCGCATCCATATCCGGAGATTGTTACCCAATTACAATCAGTTATCAGCGCAGAAATTGTGGAGCAATTCAAAGCTAAAACCGGAAAGAGTGAGCCTGATTATGTAATGGCGTGTGTTGGCGGGGGAAGTAATGCTGCCGGGGCTTTTTATCACTTTTTAAACACAGGTGTAAAGCTGGTTGGTATTGAAGCCGCAGGTAAGGGTTTGCATACTGAAGAGCATGCAGCTACTATAAGTTTTGGCCGGACAGGAATTCTGCATGGTGCTAAAAGTTTGCTTATTCAAACCGACGATGGACAGGTGGTTGAACCATATTCTATCTCTGCCGGCCTCGATTATCCGGGTATTGGACCATTGCATGCCTGGTTGCATCAAACAGGTAAAGCTCAGTTTCTTGGTGTGGACGACCAGGAGGCTCTTGATGCAGCTGTTGAATTGACCCGGCTGGAGGGCATTATACCTGCCCTTGAATCAGCCCATGCTTTTGCAGCACTCAAAAAATTGGACTTTAAAAAAAACGATAACGTTGTGATCAATCTTTCGGGGCGTGGCGATAAAGACATGGCTACCTACCTGAAAGCACTTGATTTGAAATGATTCTCTTTAATGAAAAAATCTTTGAAATGAATAAACTCGATCAACTTTTTAAGCATAAGAAACAAAATTTGCTTTCTGTATATTTTACTGCCGGATACCCTGAACAAAACGATACAGGAAGGGTGGCAGCCCAGTTAGATAAGGCAGGAGTAGATTTTATAGAAATAGGGTTCCCATTTTCTGATCCGGTGGCCGATGGTCCGGTGATACAAAAAAGCAGCAAGCAGGCTTTGGATAATGGTATGACCGTGCAAAGACTTTTTGAACAGCTTGAAACAATACAGCAATTAAAAATTCCCCGGGTATTGATGGGATACATCAATCCGGTGTTGCAATTTGGGATGGAGCATTTCCTCGAAAAGTGTGCTGAAACGGGTGTTGATGGTGTGATTTTGCCTGATTTGCCCCTTGAAGAATACCAAATGCACTATGCAGCACTTTTCAAAAAACATGGCATACACAATATTTTGCTCATCAGTCCGGAAACACCGGATGAAAGGATTCAGGAAATTGCCCGGTTAAGTACATCATTTATTTACCTGGTATCTTCCAACGCCATAACAGGTAGTAGGCTTGATACCGGAGCAGTGGCATCTTACTTTGAGCGGGTGAAGTCGCTTGTGGGCAATCAGCCATTAATGGCCGGTTTTGGTATTCGCGACCGGGCTACATTCACTGATGTTTGTCAATACACCAATGGCGCCATTATTGGCAGTGCCTTTATTAAAGCCCTGGAGGGAAATCCTGCATTTGAAGAAAAAGTTGCTGGATTTGTGAAAAGTATTAAAGGTTGATGATTTTGCCGTCATTGCAAAAAGTTTGTAAAAAAACGAGTTGCATAAATAGGCTGTGCTCAAATCGTGAATTCAGTGTAAAGCTGCAATTTCAGTTAAACGTTTTCTGTTTTTATTAACTACGTATAATTTAAAGTGAATTGTTTTGAAGAAAATCGAGCTTGCGTTTCATGTCATTCATTTCTCGTTTCATTTCATCAATCTGATTTAGCAGGTTGAATATGGCATCGATACCTGCAATATTTATTTCCAAATCATAATAGAATGATTGTATTTTCTCAATGTTTTGTATCTCAGTTACCGGAACACTAGTTTTTTCGTCCTCCTGAACTACCTGTATCAGTTCATTTTCCTTTAGTTCTTCAATGAATTCTGCTTCAATTTCGTATAATTGACAAAGTTCCTCGATGGTTATATATTGGTTTTCGCTCATGACTGATGGACATTTTTGAGTTCTTCAAATAGTTGTTTTTCTTTATCACTTAATTTTGTTGGTATCTTTACCTGAATGGTAATGATGAGGTCGCCTTTTGATTGTTCATTTTTATATTTTGGAAAACCTTTGCCTTTCAATCTCATTTTTGTGCCTGGCTGTGTGCCTGGTTTTATTTTTATGCGCGCCTTACCGTCAAGGGTGTCAATTGTAGTTGTGCCGCCCAATACAGCAGTATAAAAGTCAGTATTTACGGTTGAATATAAATTACTGCCATCGCGGTTAAAATTTGTGTTATTGTTTATTGAAAATGTGATATATAAATCGCCGTTTGGACCTCCGTTAGCACCAGGACTGCCGTATCCGGAGATTTTTATGGTTTGCCCGTCTTCCAGTCCGGCGGGAATTGTAATGCGAATTTTTTTACCATTGATAGTGAGCGTTTGTTTATGCGATTGCATTACATCTGTCAGGTTGAGCTCCATTTCGGCCTGGAGGTCATTTCCCCTGAAACCCGATTGTCGTCTGCTACCACCTGATCCACCAAACATCGATTCAAAAAAGTCTGAGAAACCACCGAAATCGCCTCCACTAAAATTACCCTGCGATCTGGATCCTGAGAAGAAGTCGCCAAAATTCTGGTAAAACTGCTGTCCTTGTTGCTGCTGCCCTCCATATCCGGCTTTTTCGTATTCGTCCGCATGTTTCCAGTTTTCACCGTATTTATCGTATTTTTTCCTTTTTTCTTTATCGCCCAATACTTCGTAAGCTTCAGAAATTTGCTGAAACTTTTGTTTTACAGTGTCATCATTAGGATTTAGATCAGGATGGTATTTACGCGCTAATTTCCGGTATGCTTTTTTTATTTCATCCTGGTTTGCATTTTTATTAACGCCTAAAATTTTATAATAGTCTATATATGCCATTTACAAGGTTTTTTTATCGTTAGTGGCCATAAATTTTAACAAATTTTTAAAATGAATGTTCTTTTTTTTTAATATGTTTTTTGAACGAAAGGGGTGGGTGCCAAATTGCTGTATGTCATATAAATAATAACTCAAATGGTGATTTTGATTAATGTGGTTTTTTACAATCGACAAGTTTTTTATGGTTTATCCGCACTACATCCGGAAGGCTAATCATGGTTACTTTTTAAGGAGCTTTTGCAGGCTTCGAATACAATGAATCAAAGGAGAAGGGCTGTTACATGCTACAAGAGCTTTTTATGAATTCTATTGTTATAATTATACCGAGGTTATTTGTAATGATTATAAATATTATTTGTATTAATTCTAAACAATAAGGTTTTCAGTTAGTTGCATAGTTAGTTAATCAATAAAAAGACTATGCTTATGTTACTAAGAAAATTTACTTTACTTGTTGCTATATTTGCGATACAGAGCAATGTCATGTCGCAGGAATTAAATGAAATTAAGAAAATTGAAAATGAGATTATCCAAAATCAGGGTGCTAAGGACAGAATGGTAAATAAAGCTATTTCATCCTCTGGTATGAGGCTGGATTCGGTAATTGAACAATCGTATTATGATGTTACCGGTCAGTTTGTGAATGATGAGAAGCATGTGTTAAGCTTTGATGATGACAATAAGCTGACCTTGTGGCTGCAATATGCTGTAGATGAGGTAACCGGAAATTG
This sequence comes from Salinivirga sp., assembly GCF_035268865.1. Classification (GTDB taxonomy): domain Bacteria; phylum Bacteroidota; class Bacteroidia; order Bacteroidales; family Salinivirgaceae; genus Salinivirga. The sequence goes on from NZ_DATFKB010000121.1 coordinate 5,291, forward strand.
GGTTAATGATGCAAAAGAAGAGTTCAATTACGATGAACAGGGGAATGAAATCTTGAACATTGAATATGAATGGGATTCTGAAGCTTCTGCGTGGGAGCCTATAGAAAAGATCGAAAACGTATATAATGTATACGGAAATGCAACACAGTTCGTTCGTTTCAATTGGGATACCATAAATAACGCATGGTTACCTGACCTAAAAAGTAATACAACCTATGATACTGCCCAAAATGTAATAGAAAGTAATTATAACACATGGAATCCATCCACAGACTCATGGGATAATTATTTTATTAGATATTCTGGTTATAATTCAGCTAATCAGATTGCACATTCTTACGTGATGTCCTGGAGTGATTATTCCAGCACTTATAAAAAACAATATAGATATGAATATAACTATGATGATAGTCTTCTGGTGCAAAATATTCGGTATGACGGCGATACGATCAATGATGAATGGATTGAAGATGCTAAGACAGAATATTCGTACAATTCTTTTGGCAATCAAACACAGTATATTTATTATAAAATGGAATCATCATGGCAGCCTCAATCTAAAACAGCGTATGCTTATGATAATTCACAAAATGAAACATCCGAAACTGTATTTGCCTGGGATGAGAATAACAGTGAATGGTATCCTAATTATCAATATGAACGCGGTTTTGATGCATCAAATAATATGATAGAAATGATATATTCCAGTTGGGACCCAAACACAGATAGTTGGGACAATAGCCAAAAATGGACACGTGAGTATGAAAACAACCTGGTTTATAATGACCTAATAATACCATTATCTTTCCATTACTCTGGTATCAATGCTTTCGGTTCTCCTGAAGAAGTCTTTAGGCACCAATTGGTATCCAGAAGTGAATATGACTGGAACAGTACAGATGATGTATGGGATGGAACTGTATTAGAGCATTTTTATTATAGTGAACAGCCTCTAAATATTGCCAATACTGCCAATAAAGCGTTCAGCGTTTATCCAAACCCGGTTTCAGGTAACCTTTATATTGAATCTGATACAGATATATCTGAGATTAGAGTTATAGATGCTACCGGTAGATATGTAAGGTCAGAATCTGCCCCGGGTAATAAAGAGACATTAAATCTCAGTGGTTTAAAAGAAGGTGTGTATATTGTCAGGTTACTGCTGAGTAATGGCGAAACTGAGACCAGACGAATTATAAAAGACTAACATAGACAAGCTGGTCATCGGGTGAATTGCTTTAAACGATTCACCCGATGGCTTTTTTTAATGCTGCATGAAAGTGATGTTTTACAGGATAGTAAGATGTCTGTATCACAGAGCACTATCTTATTACAGCTTAAGTGATAACCCTTCCTGCTTGCTGCTCCAGCAGCATCAAATCTGCCAGTACAATGGCTGTAGCAGCTTCTAGCACAGGAGGAACCCGTAGCGCAATGCAGCGGTCGTGGCGGCCTTCAATTTTAAGATTTTCAATTTTTCCTTTTTCCATATTCATGGTGTTCTGAGCCGTAGACACACTGCTGGTGGGTTTTACCGCCACCCGGAACACCAATTCATTACCATTGCTAATGCCGCCGTTGATACCGCCTGCATTGTTGGTTTCTGTTTTTCCTGTGCCTTCAATAATGTTATCGTTGTGCTCCGCACCGGTCATTTTTACAGCCTGAAAACCAGAGCCAAATTCAATACCCTTGATGGCCGGTATGGCAAATACAATGTGACTCAACAGCGACTCAACAGAGTCGAAAAAAGGCTCACCCAGGCCTATGGGTAAATTATTAACCTTGCACTCCACAATACCCCCAATGGAATGGTTTGCTTCAATGGCCTTGTTGATAGCCGATTCTATATCGATTTCACCACCAGCTTCAATAATCCGGGCCTCAATATCCAGGTTTGCGCAAACTTTTTTAGCTACCACACCCGCTGCAGTGAGGGCCAGTGTGAGCCGGCCTGAGAAATGCCCGCCACCCCGATAATCGGCATGTCCGCCAAATTTTTCCTGAGCTACAAAATCAGCATGTCCCGGGCGGGGAGTGTTTTTCAGGTTGCTGTAATCTTTTGAGCGTACATTTTCATTGCGAAACAAGATCGTCAGTGGTGCTCCTGTTGTTTTTCCCTCAAATATGCCTGTCAGAAGTTCGGGTAAATCGCTCTCCTTACGTGGAGTAGTGCCTTTTGCACCGCTTTTACGACGCGCCAGGTCGGCTTCAAAATCGGTTTCGCTCAATGGGATGCCGGCCGGGCAACCGTCAATAGTTGCACCTACAGCCATTCCATGTGATTCCCCAAATATGTGTATGCTGAAAAGTCGTCCAAATGTGTTCATGAATTCAGTTTTAAACTTCTAAAATACAAATTATTTTACGGCTTTTATGCGCTCTTCTTTTTTGTCCGCTGCAATGGAGTGCTTTTCATTCATTACCTGCGTTTGTTTATTAATAGATTCCTGGTGGATGGCCTTAAATATTTTCATGATAAAGCCGGAACTAAGGTCTCTTTTTTGTCCCTTTTTAATGTTAGTCTCAAGTATGTCTTCCCATCGCGACTGCTGCAGTATGGTCATGTTGTTTTGCTTTTTGTAAAGCCCTATATCGGTAGCTAAACCCATGCGTCGTTGCACCAAATCCATCAGTTCATTATCAAGTTTATCGATTCTAAACCGTAAATCTTCAAGTGTGTTGAGCGATACACCTTCAGGATTCATTTTTCGAATCACCAGGCTTTCGAGCATAATGTCGAGACTTTCGGGTGTAATTTGTTGCTTTGCATCGCTCCAGGCATTATCCGGGTCGCAATGAGTTTCGATCATAAGTCCATCAAAATCAAGATCCATAGCTTTTTGTGAGATGCTTTGCAATAATTCGCGCCTTCCGGCAATGTGGCTGGGGTCACAGAATATTGGTATTTGAGGTAACTGACTTCTCAGTTCAATGGGAATTTGCCAGTGGGGCACATTGCGATAAATGCTTCGATCGTAGCTCGAGAAACCCCGGTGTATGGCCCCGATTCGCGTTATGCCTGCTTTGTTGATACGTTCAATGGCCCCTACCCAAAGATCTGCATCCGGGTTTACCGGGTTTTTCACCAGCACTGGCACATCGGCGCCAATCAGAGCATCGGCTATTTCCTGCATTGCAAACGGATTGGCCGATGTTCGAGCTCCTATCCAAAGTATATCAATTCCAGCTTCCAGGGCTTCTTTTACATGCATGGCATTTGCTACCTCAATTGCGATATGCATTCCGGTCTCTTTCTTAACACGTTTTAACCATGGTAATCCGATACTGCCCACACCCTCGAAAGACCCGGGTCGGGTGCGTGGTTTCCATATGCCTGCCCTGAAAACTGTTATTCCGTTTTTACTCAACGAGCGGGCGGTTGTCATTACCTGCTCTTCTGTTTCGGCACTGCAGGGCCCCGAAATGATGATGGGTTTATTGGTATCTGTCAGGTTCCATTGATTTATGGGAAGTAAATTAAGTTGCTTTTCCATAATTATCTATTTAGTACACGTTTAATTTTATTTGATTGATTAATTAATTCAGTAATGTTTGTGCTATCCTGATCTGATATGGCTTTTTTGAAGGCCTGCAAGTGTTCAATGTAGGTGTCGAGTACGGCTGCTACATTTCCTGAATTTTCCATGAAAATGGGTGTCCACATACTTGCGGGACTTTTGGCCAGACGCACTGTGGAATCAAAGCCACCACTTGCTAAATCAAGAATGTTTTTTTCGTTTTTTTCTTTCTCCAGTACAGTAAGCGCCAGGGCCATAGAACTGATGTGAGAGATATGCGATATGTATGCTGCGTGCACGTCATGGTTGTATGCATTCATATAAATAATGCGCATGTTTAAGCATTCGTACATCGTTTTAATTGTTTGCAAAGCTTTATCGCTGCTGTCTTCTGCATCGGTTATGATGGTTGCCCTTCCATCAAACAAACCCGAAAATGCTGCACGTGGTCCACTGTGTTCAGTGCCTGCCATTGGATGGGTACTCACAAAGTTTTCTCGTTTTTTGTGATAGTAAACCCTTTCATTGAGTTTGCCTTTGGTCGAGCATACATCAGCCACGATTTGCTCATCTATCTGGTCAAGTACTTTGGGAAGCATTTTTAGTGAAACATCAACAGGCGTAGCCAGTAAAATAAGGTCTGCCTGCGCTATAGCTTCCTGCATTTTCATAATTTTATCCACTATTCCCAGTTGCAAGGCAGCCTCGGAATGTATCGCATTGCTGTCAACACCAATAATGATTTGTGCAAATCCGCGAGATTTGAGGTCTATAGCCATGGAGCTGCCAATAAGCCCAAGGCCGATTACAGTAATTATCATATTGCGATTTTTTGTTGGTTCTTAATTCGGTTTAACATCAACTCAAAACCTTCATTTGGGGCAGCAAGCGAGAATCTTACATATTGATTGCCATTTGAGCCGAAGATTCCACCAGGAGCAACGAATACCCCATGGTTATATAGCAGATGATCTACAAATGCATATCCATCTGAAAAAGCATCAGGAACTTTAGCCCAAACAAACATACCACTTGTATTATTAGAATAACTACAGTTTAAGTGGTCAAGGGCTTCGAAAACCAGCTTACGGCGCCTGCTATAAACCTGGTTTGTGGTTTTATGCCAATGCTTATCGAGGTGGAGCGCTTCAGAAGCAGCTGTTTGTATGGGTAAATACATGCCTGAATCATAATTGCTTTTCACTTTTAATAAATGCTTAATTAATTGCTGGTGTCCGGCAATCATGCCTACCCGAAATCCCTGCATGCGGTGCGATTTGCTTAATGAATTTAGCTCAAAACAGGTTTCTTTGCTGCCAGCGACAGATAAAATACTTAGCGGTTTATCATTTAGAATTAAACTGTAAGGATTATCATGTGCAATAAGCACTTTGTGCTGTTTTCCAAATTTTATAAGTTTTTTGAAGAGTTCATTGCTCGCTTTAGCTCCTGTAGGCATGTGCGGGTAATTTACCCACATGATTTTGGGCTTTTCCCGGGCAAGTTGCTCCAATTCAGAAAAGTCCGGGTGCCATCCATTGCCGGCTTTCAGGTTGTAGTGTATTACATTTGCTCCAAGTAATTTTGCCACTGCAGTATATGCAGGGTAGCCCGGATTGGGTACCAGGACAGAATCTCCTGCATTTACAAAAGCCAGCATTGCAAGCATAATGCCCTCCTTGGAACCGGCAAGCGGCAGGATTTCATTTTCTGAATTTAGTTTAATATTGTATATGCGCTGATACCAGTCAGAGAATGCATTCCTGAGCATTGCAGTTCCTTTGTAAGGCTGATAGTAATGGCTCTGTGGTTGTTCTGAGCTTTTTCTTAATGTGTTCAGCACTTGCTCATGTACTGCCATGTCAGGGTTTCCAATTCCGAGGTTAATGATGGAATGGCCCTGTGACTGAAGTTGTCTTATTTCCTCGAGTTTACCTGAAAAGTAGTAGGTCTCGACCCTTTTAATTCGTTCCGCCGGTTCAATGTTCATATTTTTCGATTTTATTCGATAAAAAAAAGGCGTCCTCAAATTTGGGACGCCTTCTGTTTTGTATACAAAATATTGCACAACCACGTAGCTATCCCGTTTGGTAATTGTAATAATACCAATAATAATATGCCATGTGATTGTTAGTTATTGTATTCATTCTCTGTAAAATAAAAAACCCCGCTTGTGGCGGGGTAATAATTTTATTAAAAATTTACACATTACGGTCCCGCCTTATTTCATTAAGAAATAATAGTAAGACCAATAATATGTGTGTATTCTTTGCATAATCTTAAGTTTCAAAGCTAAATATTTATTCTGATAAAACAAATAAAGAATGTCTTTTTAATCTAATTAGGTAATTATCACATCTTTTTACACCTTTGTATTAAATAATTGTGATATGGAAATAGATATATTGGAATGGATTGGTTATTTGGCGTCGATACTTGTGGCCATATCATTAATGCTTACTTCAATTGTAAGGTTAAGGATTGTTAATCTCATAGGTTCAGGGACTTTTGCAGTTTATGGTTTTCTTATTGGCTCATTGCCGGTTGGGTTTGTGAATTTATTTATTGTTTTTGTCAATATTTATTATTTGTATTTATTACTCAATCGAAAAGAGTATTTTGAAACACTTGAGGTTAGTCCGGAAAATAAATATTTAGCGCGGTATCTCAAGTTTCATGAAAACGAAATCGAGAGATACTTCCCGGGATTTTTATTCGATCCACAAAAACACTCTTTTTGCTTTTTTATATTGCGTGATGCCCAGGTTGCCGGGCTTTTCATTGCATATCCCGAAAATGATCATACACTACATGTGGTATTGGACTATGTCGGACCGCGCTACCGAGACCTGAAAAATGGGTATTACATTTATAATAAATTTGTCAACTTCTTTAAAGAGCAAAATTTTAATAAAATTATTGCAGAGGCCAGGAGCAAACATCATTATAAATATCTACAAAAATTAAATTTCAAACCTCTTCCTGACCAGGGAGAACAAGAATTATTGTTTGAGAAAGGAATATGACAGCAGATGCTTACTATTTATTGATTTTTAAGACAGGAATTTGTCGCTAAGGACCGTGAAGCCTCCTTTTAGAAATTTTTTTTGAACAATATAATTGAATAAATCGTTTTCATACTGTATGAAACACATTTCAAAGATCATAACATATGAGTATTGTCCATTATGACAGGCATTTGCTACTATCACTTAATTTTGTTTGTCATCATTAAAATGCTGTTTTATTAACTAAAAAATCTACTTATGGAACTCGAAGATCCCGAGTCGCAACCTATACTTTTATTTAAGTATGGCGGTAACGCTATGAGCGATGATCGTCTGAAAAAAGAAGTTTTAAAAAGCATTGGCGCTCTTCATGCACAGGGCTTTAATGTTGTAATTGTGCATGGAGGTGGCCCGTTTATTAAAAAAGCACTCAACGAGGCTAAAATTGAATCAGAATTTATCGACGGACAGCGCAAAACCACAGCTGAAGCCTTTGAATACGTAGAAATGACACTCAAAGGCAAAGTAAACAGTAATTTAGTCAGTCTGTTGAATGGCCTGGGACATAAGGCCGTCGGTCTCTCAGGTCAGGATGGCCAAATTGTGATTGCATCCAAACGACACCATGAGACCTTAATCGATGGTAAAATGAAAGCCGTTGATCTTGGTCAGGTTGGAGATGTAGCCAAGGTAAATCCCCGGCTTATTCATTTACTGCTAAAAAGTAATTTTATCCCGGTAATATCCTGTACTGCAGCTGATGAAGCAGGAGTAGGGTATAATATTAACGGTGATATGTTTGCCGGGCATTTGGCCGGAGCCCTTAAAGCTGACGAGTACGTTGTGCTTACAGATGTAGATGGCCTTATGAAAGATAAAGATGACCCATCTACACTTATTAACGCTATTCAGCTGAATGAACTTAAAATGCTGGTTGATGATGGTACCATTCAGGGAGGTATGATTCCAAAAATAGAATCCTGCGAAATTGCTTTGAATAAAGGCACCAAATCGGCCCGTATTATTAATGGCACCAAACCCGGACAATTACAAAAAATTGCCGGAGATTTTACCATAGGTACGAACATTAAAAAATAAAATATATCATGACATCAAAAACGAATCAATTCTATCACGAACTTGATCAACAACACTATTTACAAACTTTTAAGCGATACCCGGTTACTCTCGAAAGAGGGCAGGGCGCACGTGTATGGGATGTAGAAGATAATGAGTATATCGATGCTTTAGGGGGAATTGCAGTAAACAGCCTTGGACATAATCATCCCGCTCTGGTAAAGGCAATTCAGGAGCAGGCTTCGAAGTTAATTCATATCTCTAATTTTTATTTGAGCGAGCCTCAGGTCAAATTATCTGAGAAACTAACTACACTTTCTGGGCTCGACCGTGTATTCTTTTCTAACAGTGGCGCGGAGTCGGTTGAAGGGGCAATAAAAATTGCCAGGAAATATGCCCACAGCAAGGGTAAAGGAGGAGAAATTATTTCATTTGAAGGCTCTTTTCATGGCCGAACATTGGCCACAATTGCTACAGGGAAAGCGCAGATGCAAAAAGGCTTTGAGCCTATCCCTGCAGGATTTCACCAAATACCTGCCGGAGATATGAAAAAGCTCAGGGAGACTGCTTCAAACCTTACAGCCGCTATAATTATTGAACCCATACAGGGCGAGGGTGGTATAAATGTAGCAGATGTTGATTTTATGCATGACTTGCGGGAGTTTTGCAATGAGAATGATATTGTACTTATTTTCGATGAAATACAGTGTGGAATTGCCCGAACAGGTAAAATGTTAGCGTGGGAGCACTACGGAGTGAAGCCGGACATCATTACGCTCGCTAAAGGCCTGGGAGGCGGTGTGCCCATCGGGGCCATTCTCTCAAATCAAAAAGTCAGCGATGCTATTGACTTTGGCGACCACGGAACAACTTTTGGCGGTAACCCACTCTCAACTGCAGCAGCATTAGCAACACTTGAAACAATTGAACAAGATAATCTGGTTCAGGAAGCACATGAAAAAGGAGCATGGCTGGTAGAACGTATTCAGGCACTGAATGAAATTTCTATTAAAGAGATCAGGGGAAAAGGCTTAATGATTGGTATTGAGTTCAATTTTGAAACAAAACCCCTGGTTGCAAAAATGCTTGAACGCGGTGTTTTAGCTAACGCCACTGCAGGCAATGTTTTAAGGCTCGTACCCCCGCTTGTAATTACTTATGACGAGATGGAAAAAGTTGTTGAAGTTATTAAGCAATCATTAAAAGAAATTAACCATGACTAAAAAGAGAGTTGCCATTATTGGCGCTACAGGATATACCGGATCAGAATTGGTAAGAATTCTTGTAAATCATCCGGAAGTAGAAATTACCATGATCACTTCTGAAACCTATGCCGGTAAAAATATAACAGATGTACACCCTTTTTTACAGGGTATTGCAGATTATAAACTTCATTCGGTCGAGGATATTGATGCGGCCAATGCGGATTTGGTATTTCTTGCATTGCCGCATGGCGTATCAATGGATTTTGTGAAACGGTTTCAGAATAAGCCATTTAAGATTGTTGACCTTTCAGGTGATTTCAGACTGCAAACACCTGAAGTTTATGAAGAATGGTACCAGAAAGCACACTCGTTTTCACAAGGGTTTTCATTGGCTAAATTTGGGTTACCGGAATTGTTTTCAGATGAAATTAAGCAGAGTAATCTGGTAGCCAATCCCGGTTGCTTTCCCACAGGAGCAATTCTTGGAGCTGCGCCTTTATTAGCAGACGACTACATTGAAGCTTCACCTTTAATAGTCGACTCAAAAACCGGGGTGACCGGGGCCGGAATTAAATCAAAACCTGTGAACTTGTATTCTAATGTGAATGACAATTTTAAAGCCTATGGATTAAAAAAACACAGGCACACCATTGAGATTCAGGAAGTATTGGGTGCTGTAGCCGGAAATGATATTGCCGTGCAGTTTACACCACACCTTTTGCCTATAGATCGTGGAATTTTATCCACCATCTATGCAAAACCTAAAAAATCAATTACAGATAATGATTTGCAGGAGATTTACAGTAAGTTTTATGCTGGCAAACCTTTCGTTAGATTGCGAAACCAGGTGCCCGCAACAAAAGATGTAAGGGGAAGTAACTATTGCGACATTTACACCACTTATGATGATCGTACCGGAATGATCCTGGTGATCAGTGCGATTGATAACCTCGTGAAAGGCGCAGCAGGCCAGGCCGTGCACAACATGAACCTTATGTTGGGTCTGGAAGAAAGAGCAGGTCTGAATTTAGTGCCAGTTCAACCTTAATCACAGTTGAATCAAAAACAAACTTTAATTGAATTAAATTACCAAAACAAAATATTATACCATGGAAATGATTAAGAATTTAACCAATGTCAGAGGAATAAAGTGTTGGGGTGCGCACACGGGAATTAAATCTTTGCGTCGTGACCTGGCTATGATCTATTCGGATGTACCGGCCAGTGCGGCTGGTGTTTTTACACAAAACAAGGTAACAGCAGCACCTGTAGATCTTACTAAAAAACATATTGCTGACGGTAAAGCACAGGCTATTGTAATTAATGCCGGTAATGCCAACGCAGCTACCGGCGAACAAGGTCGGCTTGGCGCTGAAGCGATGGCTGAAGCCATGGCCGAGGAGTTGAAAATTGATAAGGAACTCGTGCTTGTTTCCTCTACCGGGCTTATTGGCGAACCTTTTCCAACAGAGGATATTGTGAAAGGTATTCGGGAGAATGTGAGTAAACTTACCACAAAATCTAACGCAGGATCATTTACCGCTAATGCTATTCTTACTACCGACACTTATGCGAAAGAGGGTTTTGTCGAATTTGGTGTAGATGGTTACGAAGTCAATATGGGCGGAATTGCCAAGGGATCCGGAATGATTCACCCCAACATGGCTACGATGCTGGCTTTTATTGTAACTGATGTGGCCATTGAATCCAAACTTTTACAAGAGACTGTAAAAGCAGCAGCAGACAAATCCTTTAATATGATTACTGTTGATGGAGATACTTCTACGAACGATATGGTGCTGGTTATGGCCAATGGAAAAGCAAATAACGATACACTTAAAACAAAAAAGGATGCAGGTTACGCAGAGTTTAAGGAAAACCTTGAGCAAATGATGATTCACCTCGCCAAACAAATTGTTTCAGATGGCGAAGGCGCATCCAAATTTATTGAATACGAAGTTGTGAATGCGTCTAAAATAGATGAAGCCAGAACTTTGATACGCGAAATTTCCGATTCAACATTGGTGAAGGCAGCAATGTTTGGTCGCGACCCAAACTGGGGCCGTATTGTTGGAGCTGCAGGAAATGCCGGCATTCCCTTCGATTACCAAAAGGTGGATTTATACCTCGGAAGTGATGAGAAAATTGTAAAAGTAATTGAACAGGGCGTACCACAGGAATTTGATCGTAACATGATGAAGAAATTGCTGCGCGAATCGCATTTACATATTAAGTTAGACTTGCATCAGGGTAAAGCGGCAGCCAAAGGTTGGGGTGCAGATCTTACTACAGACTATGTAATGTTTAACTCTGTTTATACAACATAGAAATTGTTGTTTATTGATACATTATTTTGAGCAGGTTTGCCTACTTTTGCAGCCTGCTCATTTTTTAAGAATTTAATTTTGAATATTAATATGGATCAGGGAATTTGTAACGGACCACGCGGATTTATTTTTGATTTAGACGGAACACTGGCCAACAGCATGCCAGTACACCTTGCCGCATGGCAGGAGGTTGGAGAACAGTATGGTTTTGAATACACCGAAGAAGATTTAAACCGATATGCCGGAATGTCGGGCGGCGAGATCGTTCGGATCATTAACGAAAAACAAAATCTTGAGTTAGACCCTGACGAAATAACAAGCCATAAAGAGGCCCGTTTTCTGGAAAACTTACATAAAGTTGAGCCGATTAAACCAGTTATGCGATTGCTTGCCAGATATGCCAATCAGGTACCTGTATCTGTTGGAACCGGAAGTTTTCGCAGAGTCGCACTGCAGATCTTGGAAGCAATTGGTTTGTCTGACAGTGTTGAGCTGCTAGTAACGGCCGATGATGTGGATAAGCATAAACCCGATCCTGACACCTTCCTGAAATGTGCCGAACTTATGAATGTTAATCCCGAAGAGTGCCTTGTTTTCGAAGATGCTGAACTCGGTTTTCAGGCCGCAAAAAATGCCGGCATGCAATACATTGATGTGCGGAAGTTTTACTGATAAACGGCCATTTCGATTCTCGCTATCTGCCCCACCAGCCACTCAATGGCCTATGGTAGGACAAAGAAACGATTACATTTTAATATTTAGTACCAGCAGAGTTCGTTGAATTGCATTGTGGCTTTGCATGTGTGAATCGAAACGAACAAGCAAACATCTTATTATTAGTCATTTGTTGTGTTTTTAACCAAACGGTTAAATTTTTTAGTTAAATTATTTGGCCGTTTGCGAAACCTTTTATTCATTTGCACCGTTGAATTTAACCAAATAGTTAAACCAAAAGGTAAAATGACTGAAAAACAAACCGAACAAAAGATTCTGGATGCGGCTCGCAAACTTTTTATGAAAAAGGGTATGGGAGCCACCCGAATGCAGGAAATTGCCGATGAGGCAGGAATTAATAAGGCTTTATTACATTACTATTTCCGCAGCAAACAAAAATTGTTTGAGCATACTTTCAAGGAGGCTTTTGGACATTTACAGCCAAGGTTGCAGGTACTCACGAATCAGGATCTTCCGCTCGAAAAACGTATTCGGCTTTTCATCAGCGAGTATATCGATGTGATTGAGAAGAATCGTTTTTTGCCACTGTTTATTATGCAGGAAATTCAGCGCGATCCAGGAAATTTATATTCGCTTATGACATCATCGGGGTTTGATCCCAGGCAATTGCTGCCGTTGCTTGCCCAGGCAATTGGAAAGACAGATGCGGAGGCATTCGAATTAATACTTAATACCATTTCTCTTGTCGTATTTCCATATGTAGGTCAGCCTTTAATTACACATGTTTTCTTTCATGGCGATCAAGAGGAATTTGAAAATGCGCTGGAGGGCAGAAAAGAGCGAATAGCCGATCTGATAATAAAGACACTTAAGAACCAGTAAAATCGCAGCGTTATGAATCTAAAAACCATTATCCTACTCATGCTTCTTCCAATGAGTTTGTCTGCACAGCAAACCATCACACTGGAAGAATGCTGGAGCAATGCCCGGAAAAAGATGCCTGTGCTACAAAACCTGCAGGCATTGGATCAACTGGATAGCCTGGAGCAGTTGATTTTGAAAACCAACTATTTACCCAAACTAAATGCCAATGCCCAGGCCACATGGCAATCGGATGTAACCAGCGTGGAAATTCCCATGCCAGGGTTTTCCATAGATGAACCTTCAAAAGAACAATACAAAGCCACAATTGAAATTAACCAACTCATTTGGGATGGCGGTCGCACCAGAGCATTGCGACAAAACAAACAAATAGAGACGGCTCTGACAAAAGCGGAAACGGAAGATGCCTTTTTTTCTGTAAAGCAACGCGTAACCAGTTTGTATTTTGCGCTCATACTTTCGCAAAAACAATTGGAGCTGACCCAACAATTAATAAGCACCCTGGACAAAAAACTAAATGAGCTGGATGCAGCCGTAACGCAGGGCGTGGTGCGTGAAGCAGGAAAACACGTGTTACAAGCAGAAAAGCTACAGGCAGAGCAGGACCTTTCAGGCCAGAAATTCCAGGCTAAGGCTGTGGCTGACATGCTGAATGTGCTCACAGGTTTGAATATTCAGTATTCCGATTCTCTTGTATCACCCAATGCACGGGTACCAGAGACTGTAAAACGGCATCAGCTAACTATTTATGAACTACAGCAAGATGCTGCGGTTAGTATGGCTGACGTTTTACAAAAGAACCGGATGCCGGTATTTAACGCCTTTGCACAGGCAGGATACGGGAAACCCGGACTCAACATGCTCAAAAATGAGGCAGATAGCTGGATTATGGCCGGAGCAGGCGTTTCGTGGAATATATTCGATTGGAAGAAGACCAACCGGCAAAAGCAGCAACTTAAGGTACAGCGCCAGATGGTGGATCACAGTCGAGAGCAGTTTCTGCAGCAAGTGAATATTGAGCAGCAAAAATACCTGGCCGAAATGGAGCAGTATCGTGCAGCGCTTGTAAAAGATGAAGAGATTATCGAGTTGCGCGAAAAGATCACAAGGGACTATAGCTCACAGCTTAAGCAGGGTACAGTCACTTCATCTGCCTATATCGAAGAGCTTTTCAAGGAGCAAGCCGCAAAAATTTCGCAACAGATTCATGAGATTAAGTTGAACCAGGCACAGGTATCGCTGCAGATTTTACTTGAGAAATAATAAAAGAATCTGAGATAATGGATAATCGATAAACAAATAAGAGATGAGTTATAAAAAACTAGATATTTGGCAGTTAGCAAGAGAGAATGTAAGTCAAATTCATGAAATGACAATTCAAACTCTACCTAAGTTTGAATTATATGAAACCGGATCTCAGATCAGAAGGTCATCAAAGTCTGTAAAAGCCAATATTGTGGAAGGATATGGAAGGAAAGAGTATAAACTGGAATTTATACGGTTTTTGACATTTTCTTTAGCCTCAAATTATGAAACCTCCATGTTTGACCATTAAACACACATGAGCATGATTATTTGGAGTATTACAGTTAAAAAGCTGTAAAACAGGTAATAGGAGGTTCCATATGACCTTTGAAAATTAAAAATAAACATATGAAACGCTGGATCATTTAGAAACGCTGTTTGAAACCAAATCTCTTAAAGATGAAAAGCTTTTCAATGAGATCCATACAAGGACTATACATCTAAGTAAGAAACTATACAATTTCATTAACGCTGTACATTCAAAACATAACGATCAGCGATCATAGATCAAATATCTCAGATCTAAGATCCAGGATCAATAAACCTAAGAACTATGAAAAACATAAATATTCTAGCCGTTTTAATACTAGCGACTTCACTTTTCACCGGATGTGAAAATGATAATAAAAAATCTGATGCATTTGGCAACTTTGAAGCCGATGAGATAATGGTAGCTGCCAAAGGGCAGGGAGAACTCATAGATTTTAAAGTGAGAGAAGGTCTCACTTACACCAAAGGAGCTCATGTGGGGACAATTGATACAACACAATTACACCTGCAAAAGGCGCAGCTTCGAGCCAGAATGCAATCGATAAAAAGTCAGGCTGCCAATATCGAAGCTCAAAGGGAGGTCGTTAAGAGAGAATTGTCTGTGTATGAGAAAAACCTCAGGCGTATAAAAGCCCTGACTGAGCAAAAGGCAGCTACACCCCAACAGCTCGATGAAATTGAAGGAAAAGTCAACGTGGCCAGAGCACGTTTAGGGGCTTACAGGGTACAAAAGCAATCGGTATTGCAGGAATTGAATGTGCTGGAAAGTCAACTGGCTTCTCTTGATGCTCAAATCAACGATTATCGGATCATCAATCCCATCAATGGTATTGTGCTGAATCATTTCAAAAAGCGAGGTGAGATGGTGATGCCCGGCACAGGCCTTTATAAGATTGCTCCTGCAAACAGTTTGATTTTGCGTGTATATGTCGATGGAGAAATGCTTCATAAGGTACGCAAAGGCGATGAAGTAAAGGTTTATACTGATGTGGAAGGTAAAGAACTCTATGAAGACAAAGGCGTAGTTACCTGGGTGGCCAATGAAGCGGAATTTACACCCAAAGTGATTCAGACCCGAAAAGAGCGCACAAAATTGGTGTACGCGGTTAAGATTAAAGTAAGCAACCAGGAAGGTAGGTACAAGATTGGTATGCCCGCAGAGGTGAAGTTTTAAATAGATCTAAGTTCCAATATCCAATATCTATGATTCAAATAGAAAACATATCAAAAAACTTCGGGGAAGTTCTGGCAGTTCGGGACATAAATCTTGAAATTAAAGACAGTGAACTGTTCGGATTGATTGGTCCCGATGGTGCCGGAAAAAGCACTTTGATGCGCCTGATGGTCACCCTTTTTATTCCTGAATCGGGGTCCATTACAATGAACGGGCGCGATACGGTAAAAGATTATAAGGAAATCAGAAAGCATGTGGGTTATATGCCGGGTAGGTTTTCGCTTTATCAGGATTTGAGCGTGGAAGAAAACCTGGCTTTTTATGCCCGCGTGTTTGGTAGCACCATCGAAGAAAACTATGATTTGGTCAAGGACGTTTATGAACAAATCGCACCCTTTAAGAAACGGCTGGCCGGGCAGCTTTCAGGCGGGATGAAACAAAAGCTCGCACTGTCATGCGCTTTAATTCACCGACCGGAAATCCTTGTGCTTGATGAGCCAACCACAGGTGTAGACGCTGTTTCCCGAAAAGAATTTTGGGAGATGCTAAAAAAGGTACAGCAAACCGGTATCACCATCGTCGTCAGTACCCCGTATATGGATGAAGCCTCCCTTTGCGACAGGGTAGCCCTTATACAAAAGGGAAAGCTCCTGCAAGTGGATACGCCCGAAAATATTATATCAGCATTTCCAAAGAAGCTCTATGCGCTCCAGGCAAAAGACCATTATAAACTACTCAGTAGTCTCAAGTCAATTGAACAAGTGTATTCGGCCTTTCCGTTTGGGCAGTACCTGCATGTAACCTTAAACGATGATGCGCTGGAAGCTAGCGATTTGCAGGCTCTGCTCAGAGAAAAAGGGCACGATCAACTGCAGGTTGAAATCGCCCTGGCAAGTATTGAAGATGTATTTATGCATTTAATGCAATCAAATTAAAACCAGGATGATGAACAATCTGGATATAGTAATAAGCGCGCGGAACCTGACCAAGAAGTTTGGTTCATTTGCAGCCAACAAAGCATTGAACTTTGATGTGTACAAAGGCGAAATATTTGGGTTTCTGGGTGCCAACGGTGCCGGTAAAACCACGGCAATCAAGATATTGTGTGGCTTGAGTAAGCCTACCTCCGGGGAAATCAATGTAGCCGGTTTTAATGTCTATAGCCAAACCGGGCAAATCAAAAAGAATATTGGCTATATGAGCCAAAAATTCAGTCTGTACGAAGATTTGACGGTTTGGGAAAACATCCGGTTTTATGCCGGAATTTATGGAATGCCCAAAAAAGCCATTCAGGAGGAGGCTGACAAATTAATTCAGAAGCTTGGTTTTGAACATGCACGCGATAAGCTAATCGGAGCCTTGCCGCTGGGATGGAAGCAGAAGTTGGCCTTTAGCATCGCGATTATACACAAACCGGCCATCGTGTTTTTGGATGAGCCTACCGGAGGGGTAGATCCCATTACACGACGTCAGTTTTGGGAACTCATTTACGAGGCAGCGCATCAGGGAATCACAGTTTTTGTGACTACGCACTATATGGATGAGGCTGAATATTGCGACAGGCTGTCGATTATGGTTGCCGGAGAAATAAAAGCCATAGGCAAACCACTTGAACTCATAAATGAATATGAAGCAAAAAATATGGACGAAGTATTTGTAAAAATGGCAAGAGGCTAGCTGATCTTAGATCTTGGATCCAAAATCTAATATCATAACATCTATGATCCAATATCTAAAATCTAACATCTAAAATCAAAGATCTAATATCTAAAAACCATGAAACGTTTTTTCGCATTTGTTAAAAAAGAATTTTTCCACATATTTCGGGATTTCCGCACATTATTAATTCTGTTCGGAATGCCAATAGTCCAAATACTTCTGTTTGGTTACGTAATTACAACCGATCTGAAAGATGTACAGATTGCCATTTATGACCCAACACCCTCGGAAGTTACACAGGGTTTGGTGCACAAGCTTGAGTCTTCGGGGTATTTTATTGTGGATCAGTATCTCTCTTCACCCGATGAGGCGGAGTCGGCTTTTAAAACTGGCGATATTCGTGAGGTGATAATATTTGAGGCAGGGTTGGCTGAAAAACTCCAACGTGATGGTAAAGGTGATATTCAGCTTTTAATTGATGCCAGCGATCCAAATATGGGGAATCTTATTAATCAATATACAAGAGGAACCATACTCAAATATCAGCAACAAATAAATGAAGGACCTGCTGTTTCAGGAGGTATTGAAGTAGAAAGCCGAATGATGTTCAATACAGGTTTGGACAGTGTATATATGTTTGTGCCCGGAACCATGGCGCTTATTCTGATGTTGATTTCGGCCATGATGACCTCCATCAGCATTGCAAGAGAGAAAGAAATGGGGACAATGGAAGTTTTACTGGTATCTCCATTGCGACCGCTTCAGATTATTCTTGGAAAGGTTACACCATACGTTGCACTATCTTTTATCAACGCTGTAACCATTATTATTTTAGGAAACACTGTTTTTGGTGTGCCTGTGAAAGGTAGTTTGCTGCTATTGATGGCCGAGAGCTTACTGTTTATTCTTCTGGCACTTTCCCTGGGTATTTTGATTTCTACAGTCAGTAAAACCCAGCAAGTGGCCATGTTCATTTCATTGTTCGCGTTGATGTTGCCCACGATCTTGCTGAGTGGTTTTATTTTTCCAATCGAGAGCATGCCCGAAATTCTACAATGGTTAAGCGTACTGATGCCGCCCCGATGGTTTATTGTGATCATCAAAAACATCATGTTGAAAGGTGCAGGTATGCCATTCGTTTGGAAAGAGACGTTGATTTTGCTGGCTATGATTACCTTTTTCATTGTAATGAG
This sequence comes from Salinivirga sp., assembly GCF_035268865.1. Classification (GTDB taxonomy): domain Bacteria; phylum Bacteroidota; class Bacteroidia; order Bacteroidales; family Salinivirgaceae; genus Salinivirga. The sequence continues at coordinate 23,587 of NZ_DATFKB010000121.1, forward strand.
CGTCAGGAAATTTAAAGTCAGACTTGAATAGTTAAGCTATAATTTTCAGAATCAATAGGATTATCATTCGAACAAATTAAAATCCCATGAGAACCATAAGTTACATACTCAGGAAGGAGTTCACACAAATATTTCGCAATAAAACCATGCTGCCAATCATTTTTATTGTGCCGGTTGTACAGTTAGTGGTATTGGTATTTGCGGCCAATATGGAGTTGAAAAATATTGATGTGACCGTGGTGGACCGCGATAAAAGCTCCACTTCACAACGTCTAATTGCTAAATTTAGTGGTTCGCCCTACTACAATGTTACATTTAGTGAAGCGAGCATTGATAAATCGGTTGATGACCTGTATGCCGACCAATCGGATATGATTTTGCATATTCCCCAAAATTTTGAGCGGGATCTCTATAATCATAAGCATACTGACTTACAGGTGCTTATTAATGCCATCAACAACACCTCGGCCAGTTTAATGAATGGCTACACCCAATCTATCGTGATGGATTTCAATAAGAATATTTTGCTTAAAATTAGCCAAAGACAACCGCCAATGACCGACCAGTTCAAGATGGAATCATCTTTTTGGTACAATCCAGAATTGAATTACAAAATTTACATGCTTCCGGGTATTCTGGTGGTGTTAGTTACCGTAATCGGAATGTTTCTGACGGCAATGAATCTTGTGCGCGAGAAGGAAATCGGCACCATTGAACAAATCAACGTTACGCCTATTCGCAAGCACCATTTGCTTATCGGAAAATTGGTGCCATTTTGGGTCGTCGCCATTTTTGAGCTGGCCTTTGGATTGAGTATTGGTTATTTCTTTTTCGACCTGCCTATTGAAGGAAGTTTGGTCAGCCTTTTCGGTTTCGGATGTATTTACCTTCTGGTGGCTTTGGGTATTGGTTTATTCCTTTCCACCATAACCGACAACCAGCAGCAGGTAATGTTTTTGGCGTATTTCTTCATGCTAACATTTATCCTGATGAGTGGTATTTTCACTCCGGCCGACAGCATGCCTGAATGGGCGCAAACCATCAACTACATCAACCCGTTTTATTATTTTATCAGGGCCATTCGCATGATTTTACTCAAAGGCAGCGCATTTATTCACGTATTGCCCGAAGCTTTAAGTTTATTAAGCTATGCATTGATTATATTTAGTTTAGCACTGTGGCGCTACCGGAAAACGGTCTGATAGAGTTGCTTAATGCATATTTTTTTATGAAGAAATTATCAGGATTTTTGCCCCATAATTTAATGCAATTGTGTGGTATGCATTGCTTGTTGAGAAACTAACCTTTCTAGATGCAGGTAATTGTTAAGTAATTGCAAATGAATGGACTATGTGTTTTTTTGAGAAAGTTTTGATGCAGAAACGATGTGGTTTTGGTGTAATCTTGATGTAATGGAAAAATAGCATTTTAGACATTCTTATAATAATTTGCATCTTGATAATCAAAAAAAATTATTATGAGAAATTTAGTCTTTTTGTTGAGTTTGCTTATTAGCAGTTATGCTTTTACGCAAACTACAAGTTTACCCATAGATTTTGAAGATGGAATTGGAAGTGTCACATTTACTGATTTTGATGGCGGAATCACTTCCATTATTGAGAACCCCGATTCATCAGCAGTAGACTCAAGTGATTTTGTCGCAGAGCATATCCGTGATGGTGGTGAGGTATGGGCTGGTACATATATCACTCTTGATGCTGCATTGGACTTTTCGACTAACAATACTTTTAAAATTAAAGTATGGTCTCCGGCAGTCGATATACCAGTGCTGTTTAAACTGGAAAATTCTGATGCAAGTCAGGCAACAGAGCTAACAGCAAATACAACCGTTGCCAATGGATGGGAGGAACTGAGTTTTAATTTTGACGGCGCAGCATCGTCGGTGTACACAAAAATTATAATTATATTCAACAATGGAGTAATGGGTGATGGCACAGCCAACTCAACCTATTATTTCGACGATATTCAATTTGTAGAAGGACAGGCTGCCAGTGTTCCAACTGTTGCTGCACCGACTCCAACTGAAGATGAGGCCGAGGTAATATCTTTGTTTAGCGATGCATATACCGATGAGCCAGTGGATACGTGGAGAACTGAATGGTCTGTAGGAACACTTGAAGATGTTATGATTGATGGTAATGCAGCTAAAAAATATTCTAATCTTGATTTCGTGGGAATCGAAACTACAACCAATCAATTGAATGTAACCGACATGACCCACCTTCATATTGACCTGTGGTCAGCCGACATTACATCATTTGGAATAAAACTGGTAGATTTTGGCCCCGATGGTGCTTATGGCGGAGGTGATGATACTGAGCATCAATTAGACTTTAGCAGTCCATCTCAGGAAGAATGGATTAGTTATGACATTCCACTGACAAATTTCACCAATCTTACTACGCAGGCTAATATTGCACAATATATTCTTGTTGGCCAGCCTTCAGAGGCAACTACTATCTTTATCGATAATTTTTATTTTTATAATCAGACAAGTACCGAAACTTATACCGTAACATTTAATGTAACAGACGGAAGCAGCGCACTTGAAGGCGCCGCTATTGCTATCAATGGCGAAACGCTGACCACAGGGGTTAATGGTGAAACCTCAATTGATTTGACCAATGGTACTTATCCCTACACCGTGACTTTAGACGGTTTTGACGAAGCAGCTGGCGATGTGGTTGTAGATGGCGCAGCCCAAACGGTAAATGTTACTTTATCAGAAACGGTTATAAACGCACCAACTGTAGGAGCCCCAACTCCTCCCGAAAGAGATCCTGGTGATGTTATTTCTATTTTTAGCGATGCTTATACAGATGTAACAGGTACCAATTTCAATCCCGTCTGGGGACAAAGTACAGTAGTTACTACAGAAGAAATTGATGGTAATCCCACTTTTAAATATGCCAATTTTAACTATCAGGGAATTCAATTCGGCAGTGCCCAAAATGTATCAGCTTTAGATACATTGCACCTTGACATGTGGACAGACAATGCTACAACTGTTAACATTTATTGCATCAGTTCCGGTCCGCTAGAAAAAGCTTATAGTTTACCAATCACCCAAGGTGAATGGGTTAGCTATGATATCCCGCTAAGTGAGTTTTCTGATGTTGTGGATTTGACAGATCTTATTCAGTTTAAATTTGACGGAGGAGATGGTTCGCAGACGATTTATCTGGATAATATGTATTTCTACAGAAGCCCCGGTATTACAACATATGCGGTTAGCTTTAATGTTACTGATGGAAGCAATCCAATAGAGGGTGCTAATGTGGCTATTAATAGTCAAAATCTTATTACAGATGCTGGTGGTGTTGCAACTGTTTATCTGGAAGATGGAGGTTATTCTTACACTGTAAGTGCCAGTGGTTACGAAGATGCTTCAGGTGATATAACCGTTGCCGGAGCAGATCAGAGTGTTGATGTTACCCTGAATGCCGAACCATCGCCGAGTGTAGCAGCTCCAACACCCCCTGCAAGAGAACCCGAAAATGTAATTTCAGTATTCAGTAATGCCTATACCAATATTCAGGGTATTGATTATAACCCAGATTGGGGTCAATCGACTGATGTTACTATGGAAGAGATTGATGGCAACCAAACACTTGTATACAATAATTTTAACTATCAGGGAACAGATCTTGGCGGAAATCAGGATATGTCGACAATGGAATATGTGCATATTGATATGTGGACCTGGGATGCAACAAATGTTCAGTTTTCCCCAATCAGTGTTGGTGGCGAATATCTCGTTGAATTATCACCCATTACTGTTGGAGCCTGGGAAAGCTATGACATTCCGCTTAGCACGTTCACCGAAAATGGTGTTACTTTAAGCGATATTTATCAACTTAAATTTGATGGGCAGGCAGGCGCAACTCCTTCTGTTATATACCTTGACAATATTTATTTTTACAAAGAAGCTACTGGCGTTAATCAGGTTGCAAATTCAACGGTACAGGTATATCCGAATCCTGTAAAAGATCAGCTTAATATTAATACAAAAGAATTTGGTTCAGATGCATTTGTGCGCATAACAGATTTAAGCGGGCGCATTATTTATCGTGCACCTGTAAATGTCAAACAGACATCTGTTAATATGGCCAGCTACGCCAATGGTACGTACATTTTGACAATAAACAATGGAAATGGAAGTGTAATAAGTAAGCAATTAATTATTAAACAATAAATTAGTAATTTGTTGGTTTTCTTAAGGCTGCCGGAAGCAATTTCGGCAGCCTTTTTTACATATTACCGACTTCCGCCTAAAATAGGTTTTAGGGCGTGAATTTGAGTAGCATTGCCTGGTAATGGACGCTCTATTTGTTATGTTTCATTAAATAGTGGGTATTACCTAATTTGTTTAATCTCCTGAACAATTGCCTGCTGGTGACCAGCATGAAAGGGCTTATGTCCAAACCTGATCTTTTTAGGGCCAAAGCTACCCAGGTATTGCAGGTCCTAAACATGGAGTATTTCCTTTTGGCCAGGAAAAAACCGCTTGAGTCACGATAGAAAGTACTTGGAATAATCTTACCTGTTTTATCGCGTTGGAAGGCATCTGAAAGGAAATTGCACAAGGCGAAATAGGCTTCTTTTGTGACGGTTATTTCTAATATAATTGGTTTCCTGTAGTAGTTTTTAATTTTGCGTGAATATGCAGTCATACTTACCACAGCGCGTGTTGGCCACAATATAGTGCTCGCACTTACGAAAATTCCAGGTTCGGGTATTTGATAGTATTTTTCTTCGCCCCAACTCACATCCAGGTATTTATCCCGGGTATAAGGTTGAGCTTCTTTAAAAATATTGAATGGTATATCGGCTGTTTCCAATACAATACCCGTGTGCCAACCTGCCTGGACAATGTAAACCTGGTATTTGTGGTCATTAGAAGCAAATCCCGGCACTGACAGACAAAGGGAAAGTAAGAAATATATTAAGTAATATGATGGCATTTGACATATGCTATGGTTCAATTAACTAACAAAAATGGAGCAGTCCTGGTTTTGTTTATTTAGTGCAACAACAAAAACAGCCAGACCACTTAGCATGAATTCTTATGCGGGTCTGGCTGGTTGAATAAAATATAATTCAGTATTAACCACTAACGCTTATCGCGTCATTTTCATTAGTTTTAAGTTTTGAGTTTGTCCGGCTTTACTGATATTGAGTATGTACATTCCGTTTTGTAAATCAATAATTTGAATCGGGAAATCAGTGATTTGAATTTTGTTTCTGCCTGGGTTTAAATTGCGATTTAATTGAGACACGATTCTACCATCAGCATGCAGCAAAGAAAGTTTATATTGACCGGCTTTTTCCACTTTAGCTTCAATAATTGTTTGAGCAGTTATGGGATTCGGGTTTGCAATTACCTGCAGTGACTGTGAATTGTAAGCTTGTGCTATGGCTGCGGGTTCACGATCCATTTCCAGCAGCGTAGCCGTATCTTTCCAGTTGAAATGTATATAAAGGAAAGTGCCATCCCAATGTGCTGCAGGCAGATTGTTTTGGTAATCGTTTTCATTGCCATATAATGGTACCTCGTATCCATTGAGGGTCAGTTCGCCTGGGGCGTTGTTGAGGCTGTACAACATGAGTTCCATGTGCCGTTCAGGTGCCGCAATGTTATTTTCGGTTACTTCCAGGTTCACTGAAGCATAGTTGCCATCGGCTGTTGCTGTGAGTTGCATCAAATCATATTGGCTCGCGCTTAGATTTCCGGCTGTTACACCATCGTCATGAAACCATTGGCGGGTTGTTGTTTGGCCCTCAGCGGGCAATGC
>NZ_DATFKB010000122.1:0-4796 GCF_035268865.1 Salinivirga sp.
TTACTCACACTAAAACTGCAAACAGTTAATGTTCCATAAAACACCATTATTTGATCCACAGAATGGAGTTATATGTACCATGCTCATTGTTTTCATAAACCGGGTTGGCCGGATCTGGCATCCATTCTCCATCCACAATGAATTTATAAATAATTTTACCCTGCGGTAAATGCAAATCAAGTTTCCACTGGTTGTTGCGCCAAAGCATTTGATATCCATTTGGATTCCAGTCATTGAATGATCCTGTAACAATTACCTCTTTGGCATCTTCAAAATCAGCCAGCACAAAGGTATGATTCGGTTTATAGACCAGCAGTGAATTGGTAATTTCGCCACTATGCGCAACTTTAGGATTCTCAGGGTCGGGTATCCATTCCCCGTCTACTATGAATTTGTATTCATAATTGCCGGGCCCCAGGTAATATTCTGCCTCCCATAGCGAATCATCCCTATTCATGCGAATATCATTCGGGTTCCAATTATTAAAATTGCCAGCCAGGAAAACATTTTGAGCATCGGGATAACCTTTTAGCGTAAATTGATAACTTTCGCCAATATTGAGCACCGAATTTTCGGTTCCATGTTCATTTTGTGATATGTTGGGATTCGCCGGATCCAATATCCAATCACCATCTACAATAAATTTATAGGTATGGCGGCCATAATCCACATAAGTATCAAGCTCCCACCCTTCTGATGTTTTATGCAAGGGTGCATCTTTGTCTTTCCAGCTATTAAAGCTGCCAGCCAGGTAAACATTTTCAGCCGACTGGTAATTCTCTAACCTGAACGTATGATTCGGAACGAATACAATGGAATTGAAATCACTGACACCGTCGGATTCTTTAAGCAAATTGTGCGGGTCAGGCATCCACCTTCCATCGACTATAAATTTGTAATAATATTTGCCCGGGTCGAGTTCAATTGTTGTTTTCCATCCTTTTCCGTATTTCTCCAGCTGCAGCTCGTTTGTTTGCCAGGTATTAAAAGAACCTGCAAGATAGACTTCACTTGCATCTTCATGACCGAATAAGGTAAACTCAACGTTACCACTCTTACTAAACGTTACAGACTGCCGCCCAAATTGGTTGAACCCGAATGGAACAGGGCCATTTACATAACCAGGCGTACCGCCTGTACGCTCATCATTAAAAATCATTTTCAAAAATATTTCTCCCAGGGTGGGCTGACTTTGCAGCGGTTTTTGAAGAATCACATGATTACGGCCTTTTTTCCGTGCTTGCCACTTTTCGCCATCCACATCAAATGATTTTTGACCGCTAAAAACGCCGGCAACCATCGCGCTATCAAGGTCGTATACTTCGATCAGTTGTTGCTGCAGCGCTGAATCCCAACGGAGGTCGATCTTAAATATCAACTCACCATTCTTTACGGTCAGCACATCGGCAGGCAGGTTTTGAGCTTTGGTTTGCAATGCCCAAAAACTTAATAAAAGCAGTATGACTATTTTAATTTTATCCATAAATCAACTTAATTTAGGGCCATGCTCATGATGCCTTTTCGTGTGTTTATGCGCACAACGCCCTGTTTAAAAAAATCAAAGCCCAACATTCCTTTAATAAAAATGTCATATGCTGCCCGCATTGAGGTCATATCGAGCAACACTACCTGCATGCGCGGGAACGCCTGGCCTGCAAGCGCAAAATCATTCATAACGCCGTAAAGCACCTCAATACGCTCACTATTTGCACCCTGCAGTTTTCTACGGCTGGTAATGGAAATGGTTTTCATCACATTCCGATGATTATTGAAATCCAACACATTATGTTCAGCTCCGGTATCAATGCAAAAACGTACATTTTTTCCGCCAACCGGTATTTTTGTTACAATCACATTATTGATAAAATCAATCTCATGATGAACTGAATACCTGGTTTTATCGGGACAGGGAGCCACATAATTGCCTTTTCTGTCGATACGGTACATGCGCATTGATTTTTGGTTAATATCCAGCACAACCTCGTAATCGCGTATAAATGCAGTACCGATGAGTCCCAGTATTTTAATATTTCTTACATTTTCAATGTGGCCGAGGTTGAGCACATCTGCTTTCAGGTTCTCAAACACCAATCCGGCAAAAGAAAACTGATTGATGTGCTTTGTCCTTCTCTTCATGCGGTTTCCGGTAATGCCCTGCCCCTGACCTTTTGCGGCAGGTTTTGATTCCCGGAAATAAGTGGCATTAAGCACCAGGCCGGGAGCACCTGTATCTAAAATAAAGGAACCGGTTTGTCCGTCTATTTTCCCATCAATCAGTATGAGGTTACCGGCACGCTTTAGCGGAATAACGATGTTATTGGCCCCTGTTTTTTCTTCAACCATCACACCCGGCAGGGCAGCCTTTTTGGCATCGAAGTGCCCCAATTGCGCCAAAACAGAAACCAGTATGATGATCAGGTAATGCGACATAATAATTAATACAAGCCTAAAAATAGTGATTTTGTTCTGTTTGCAGATGTAAAATCCCCTATTTTGATCAGATACCGGCAAGCGGTGGAATGATAGCAGTGTATGCATAAGAAGCAAGCGCAAGGAAACTCCTCACTCAAACGCTCGCTCAAACTCATACTGGCCGGCATGGCTTCGCTCCGTGATGTTAATAACAGGGAGTTTGAGGAGCAACAGGGAGGTGGAACTGCTAATCGGATAAATATAACTAAACTTGATTTAGCTCAAAACTATACTTGTAATCAATTAGTTTTTTTTCTTCTTTATTCTCTAACCATGCTTTTTCTTTATGGCTGATATCAATCATTTCATCCGTTGTTGTTTTCTCAAATCGCATGGCTACTTCAGATAAGATACTCAACTCAAACTCCGAAAATAATTCCTTATTAAATTTCTTATAGGCAGCCGGCTTAAATTGCTCCCCGGTTCCCCCATTTATAAAGTTCGTAAAATGAATATCGACCTCTTCTTTATTGTCCAAATATTCGAAAATACTATTAAATTTATTTGGTACCGGCCCCATTGAGATAGCACGATACTGAATGCCGCTCATTGAAAATCCTGTTCTTTTATACATCAAAAAGTCAGTATAAAACAACAATTTATTTAACTTCGTTTTCCACGGTGCCAGTTGCTCCGCAAAAAATACAACCATCCCGGCAAATTTGTTTAAATCGGGCTTCTTATAACCTGTAAAGGAGGTAGGTAAATAAGTACTAAAAAAATATCTTTCTAAATACTTTTCCTGCTTATTCTCCTTTCTTGCTTCCAATTGTTTTTTAATGTTTTTATGGATTTTCTGAATTGCATTCGTTTCTAATGTTGAACTTAAATCAACCAGCTTTTTAAACTCATGAGGATCATCCACCAGCTGAATCAACCGGGCATTGGATTGACTGGGGACCTCCCCACTTTCATATTGACGGTAACTATTGACACCGAAGCCCAATATTTCAGACATTTTGGTTGCTGATACTCCGTATTTATTACGAATGGCAATAATTTGTTCAGGAAATGGTATGCGATATTTTACCCTGTATTGATTTACGAGTTGATTATAATTCAAATTGGCCAATGCATCATCCTCGAATTGCTCCCCGGTATCTTCACATTCGTATGCATGAAAAAGCACATCAAATGAATTTTTACGAAAACTCATTGTTCGCCATTCTTTCACAATTTTCATTTCCTTGCCGGTAAATGGACTTTTCATCTGTTTATAATTTTGATTTTAGTTGTCAGATGGAACCTCCTTTTCCCTAACAACAAGCCTTTTATATTTATTGCTCCGAATAATCATGCTCGTGTGTGTTTAATGGTTAAACATGGAGGTTTCATATAGTAATAATTTTGATTTTAATGGTCATTACCTGTCCCGATGCAATCGGGATGGAGCTCGCCATGATGAATCAAATTTCCGTCACACAAGGCTTTCAGTTTTATTATAATCATGCAGGTGCGTCAAAATATTTGTCATGGCTCGGTTCATTTCTTTACTTTTTAAATGGATAACTCATGGGATGTTCTGCAATATGGAAAGAGATACACACTGCCTGACTATTCTCTATACCCTTACTGACCTTAATGTAAATCTCCTGATGCTTCACGATTCTCCCAAAGACCCACATGGGCAAAATACCATGCATCTTATCTTCAAGTGGTCCTTCGGAGTAATTTTCAAGTTTCAATGTTTTTATGATCTCTTTGCGCTGATTGGGTGATATTTCCAAATCATGCAAAGTTTGTTGATTCTTCCCCCTGTCATCTCGAAACAGGATGCCAAAAAAATCAATTTTGTAATTCAGATCGCTTAAGTATGTTTCGACTTGCTTTTTAGATACCATAGATTATACAATCGTTGTAAAAATACAACAATAATTTTAATTATACAACTTTAAAGTTTTAATTTTTGTATTTTTACAATAAAAGCCAACCTTAAGGTGATTATATTTTATTTGCAGATGTAAAATCCCCTATTTTGATCAGATACCGGCAAGCTGTGGAATAGTAGCAGTAAATGAATAAGAAGCAAGCGCAAGGAAACTCCTCACTCAAACGCTCGCTCAAACTCATACTGGCCTGCATAGCATCGCTCCGTGATGCAACCAGCAGAGGGTTTTGGAGTTGTTGGGGAGGGGGGAAAGAGGATGTGTATTTGAGAAAAAACCTTTCTTTCTCTATTTTTTCGGTAAAAAAGTAAAACTAGCTGCCACTAACTAAAACCGTATTTTTTCACTTTTTTTAAATTTAAACCTGCTATGTAAACATTTCGTTTATTCATACTTTTCTTACCTTCAGCAAGGTCTGCCATGAAACGATATTCATAG
>NZ_DATFKB010000123.1:0-11272 GCF_035268865.1 Salinivirga sp.
GCTCCGCGCCGATGGCCCTCCAGCCGGCGGATAGCGGGAGAGTAGTGCCTGTCCGCCAATCGGCGTGATCGCCGCCAACTTTTAAAAGCCTGTTTATCTTAGGATAGACAGGCTTTTTTTATGGTGAAAAATTGGCTTAAATAATCGGCTATCTCAAAGAAACCTATTTGAACATCATTTTAATACTGCCTTGTTTGACCAGTAAAACCCTTGAATTTATTTGTGATACTTCTTTTTTTTCGGAGCAGCTCTAATTATCTTTTTGAATATATTAACTTTGCATGAAATTCGTTATAAATAATACTATTTGAAAGTTTGATATTATGCGACAAATTCTTTTAATATTTCTGATCACTAATTTTTCAATATCTATGTTTGCTCAGAATGTTGGTCAGGAAGGTGGTGATACACTACTGAACTATAAGGATATTAATGGGTTAAAACAGGGCAAGTGGATTAAGAAATATGTGAATGGACAGGTCCGCTATAAAGGTTATTTTGTTGATGATGAACCAAAAGGCGATTTTTATCAATATGATAAAAAAGGCAATTTGAAAGCTAAGCAATACTATTTTGGTGATAGTTTACAATGCACCACTGTTTTATTTTATGCCAATGGTGATACTTTGGCTTCAGGTAAATATTATAATAAGAAGAAAGATAGTATTTGGAACTATTATAATGAAAAAGGTCAATTAATGATGACCGAATCATACAATAAAGGCACTTATGATGGTGATTTTATTTACTATCACGAAAATGGGACAAAATGGCAATATATTCATTACACCGATGGTCAGAAGGATGGCCACTGGAAACGGTTTTACCGTAATGGCAATCCAATGTTTGAAACCTTTTATGAAGATGGCATGCGACAGGATACCTTTAAAACATACTACCCTGATGGGCAAGTGGAAGTGGTTGTGCCTTATGTGAACGATCTGAAACATGGCAAATATATTTTATATGATCGGCACGGTAATGTTATTGAAACCCGGATTTATGAAAATGGTATGCCAGAAAATGCCGATAAACTTGATGAAAAAGAGACGCAAAGAATCGATAGTTTATTACAAAATAGGGGGCGTTTTGATGAACCCTACGATCAGGGTATAAATTTTTTCAAAAAAGACAGGTATTAATACTCCTTAAATTAATCATAACTGCAAAAATATTGTTATAGATATTGAAAATTTAGTGGGAAAGCTAAAAAAAGTGGAATGCGAGTTTTTAAAGTGTAGAAGAATTAAAAGGTGAAAGAATGAAAAAACGTGTTTTACTCGCAATGAGTGGAGGAATTGATAGCTCTGTAGCCGGTATGTTGTTGAGTGAGCAGGGCTATGAAATTCACGGTGTGACCTACAGAACATACGATTCCGTAAAAGATAGCTGTATTAGCAAAGAAACAGGTTGCTGTACTGTAGATAGTATGATGGAAGCCAAGAGATTGTCAGAGAAGCTTGGTTATAAGCATGAAATACTTGATTTGCGTGATAGCTTCAAGGAAACAATTATTAAGAATTTTGTTGATGAATATCTTAAGGGAAGAACTCCAAACCCATGCGTAGTTTGTAACTCAGATATAAAATGGGGAGAATTAATCGAGCGGGCAAATGAACTAAACTGCGATTATATTGCAACGGGTCATTATGCACGAATTATTAATGAAGATGGTCGCTTTTATCTAGCCAAAGGAATTGATGAAAATAAGGACCAAACTTATTTTCTGTATGGGCTGTCGCAGGATGATCTCAAACGTACCTTGTTCCCTCTGGGTGGGCTTAAAAAAGATAAAATTCGAAAAATGGCTGCTGAACGCGGTTTTGTAAAGCTTTCTGAAAAAAAGGAGAGTCAGGAAATATGCTTTATTCCTGACAACGATTATCGAAGGTTTTTAACCGACGAAGTGCCTGAGCAAATTCAGGAAATTGGAGATGGTGATTTTGTGTTGACCAATGGAGAAAAAGTTGGTACGCATAAAGGTTATCCATTTTATACAATAGGACAGCGTAAAGGACTTGGAGTTGCCCTTGGGTATCCGGCATATGTCGTAGATATTGATGCGGGTACCAACACAGTTACTCTGGGAACGAAAGATGATCTCAACGGCGCTGGCTTTGTTGTAGGAAATGTAAACCTTATGAAATATGATCAAATACCTGCCGAAGGATTGGAGGTTAATATTAAAATCCGTTACAGAAATCAAGGTACAATGGGTAGGATTTATCCGGACGGTAAAAACTTAAAAGTTGATTTGTATCATAATGCTTCTGCCATTACACCGGGTCAATCGGCCGTATTTTATGAAAACGATGATGTGGTTGGTGGAGGGCTCATATTAAGTGTAAGGCATTAGGGCTATTTATATCATATCTTCTCAGAATTTGTTGTAACTTTATATCAATGAGAACTGTTTTATTTATCATCGGTCTTATGTTATTATTTTCTGCATGCAAGGAATCTGAAGATTACGTTTATTCAGATGATAGTGCTTATCTCCCAATGCATGAAGGTACGGTTTGGATTGATAGTGTGACGCAGATAACAATTGATGATCCAAGTGGTGTTTATGATACTTTACACTGGGTTGAAAAAACTGTTGTAGATAGTGTACAAATATATGATGAACTGCAACGGTTTTATTGCTCAAATTATTTATTTGATACATCCGCCAGTCGCTGGATTATTGATCATATCTTCTGGTATGAGAAAAGTAAAAATGCATTACTGAAATTTGAGCAAAATAAAATCTGGCTTGAATTGGTGTTTCCGCTTTACAAAAATACAAATTGGAATTATTACACCTATAGCACTTTGGCCGATACAGCAATAAGAAGCAGTGTGCATGAGGTTGATCAATTAAATAATATTCTGGGAAATATCTATGATTCAACATTGGTAGTCCATCACCATATGGATTCAACACTGATATATAAGTACACAGATCAAAGTTTTTATGTCAGAAATATCGGATTTCTTTACAGAGAAAAAGTTTCCATTATTTCTGACGATCCTGATTATGATTATACATTGCCGATAGAAGAGCGTATAAAAACTGCTTCTATACTAAAAAAAAGAAGATATTATGGCCAACCTCAATAAAAGCATAATTTTTGTTATCCTGCTTTTGTCTTTCTCAACCACTCTTGTTGCTCAAATTGCACCAGGGAAATATGTAGTTTTCTACAATACAAAAGCCGGCACACCCTATTCACTTGAGCAACCAGAAGCATTTCTTACAGATAGAGCGATTCAGCGGAGGGTGAAGCAAAATATTGCTATTGATAGTACAGATATGCCGGTGAATCCTGCATTTGTCGATAGTTTAGAAGTAGCCGGGGCGGATGTCCGTTTCAGTAGCCGTTGGTTTAATTTTACCATTGTAGATGCGGACGAAGCCATCATGGAATCGATAGAAAACTATACGTTTGTGCATAGTGTATCCAAGAAAAATGAGCCCAAAGCGCATCCTCAAAAGCAGGATAGTAAATACGAACAGGAATTGAAGCAAGCTTTTTACGGCCCGGGTTACCAGGAAGTTCAGAACCAGATAAATCTTGAGCCTTTACATAACCTTGGGTACCGGGGTGCAAACATGAGAATTGCTATAATTGATGCAGGATTTTCAGTAATGAATACCATGTCAGCATTTGCTCATTTATATGATGAAGGAAGAATTATAGCTACAGCAAATTTTGCAGAAGATACAACGGTATACTATGCACATACGCATGGCACAGCTGTTGGTTCAATAATGTGTGCTGATTTAGGAAGTGAATATAAAGGGGCCGCAACCGAAGCAGAATATGTGTTAATTAGGTCTGAAACCGGTTCGTCTGAATATTTGGCCGAGGAATACAGTTGGGTGGCAGCAGCCGAATTTGCCGACAGTATAGGCGCTGATGTTATTAATTCGTCACTGGGATATTCTACCTTTGATTGGCCTGCACAGAATCATTCTTTAGAAGACTTAGACGGTCAAACTACCATTGTGAGTCGAGCTGCAGGAAAGGCATTTAAAAAGGGCATCCTGGTGGTTGTTTCTGCAGGCAACCTTGGTAATGATCCATGGCAATATGTAAGCGTTCCGGCAGATAATCCTGATGTATTAACAGTAGGTTCTGTTGATATTAATGGAACATTGTCGGGGTTTAGTTCAATTGGATTGCCAGAGCATAATTTTAAACCTGATGTGGTTGCATGTGGTGAGTTAGCCCCATATGTGATTAGCGATATTGTTTATAACGGTAATGGAACATCATTCTCAAGCCCTTTGGTAGCTGCTGCAGCTGCGTGTTTATGGCAGGCATTCCCTGAATTATCTAACCAAACCATCGCAAGTGCTATTCGAAATAGCGGAAGCATATACCCGAATGGCAATAATATCATTGGAAATGGAATTCCCGATTTTGAAGCAGCTTATGCAAATCTGGAGACCGCTACTTTGTTACCGGATGATACTGCAATAGCTGAATGTATTTCAATTTATGCAGACAAGCAGGGGGCTATACATCTGCACATTTACACACCCGATAATAGTTTTGTCTCATTGAGAATTTACGATATGCATGGCAAAATTATTACAACCCATAAAGCAACCATTCTTGGAGGAGAGGTTAATGAAATAGTATTGCCCTCAGTAGGTAAGCCATCGAAAGGACAGTTTATTATTGTGAACCTCGATGGACCATTAATTAATGAAAGCCGCAAAATATTTGTCGATTAATGGAGAATGTGTCGTTATCATTAGCTGAGCTCAATAATCATATACGGGATATATTAGAGGCTAACTTTCCCGAGCAGATATGGCTTATTGCAGAAATTAGTGAACTTAATGTGAATTCTAAAGGCCATTGCTATATCGATTTTATTGAGCGCGATGAGCTGACAAAAAAAATAATAGCCCGCCAAAGAGCTACAATATGGGCTTTTCAGTACAGACTAATAAGTGGACATTTCGAAAGTATAGCAAGGCAACCACTGGCACCCGGCATGAAAGTTCTGGTAAGTGTGCAGGTTAAGTACCATGTGCTTTATGGACTATCATTAAATGTTATTGATATAGACCCTGCGTATACGCTGGGAGAGCAAGCCCGGCATCGGGAGGCAGTAATCAAACAACTGGAGGAAGAGGGTGTATTAGAGATGAATAAAGGGCTTGATCTTGCAAAAGTGCCCCAGCGCCTGGCCGTAATATCCTCCGAAACAGCTGCTGGATATGGTGATTTTATAAATCACATGGAACAGAATCCTTATGGATATCATTTTCATATTGAGCTTTTCCAGTCTTATATGCAGGGTGAAAATACATCGAACTCAATAATTGATGCATTGGGCCAGATTTATGACATGGAACATGAATTTGATGCTATTCTCGTAATAAGAGGTGGCGGTGCAAAGGCAGAGTTAAGTGTATTCGACGATTACGACCTCTCTTTCATGATTTCTCAATCGCCTTTACCTGTCCTTACCGGAATTGGGCACGAACGAGATGAGTCTGTGGTAGATATGGTGGCATGGCAAGCCTTTAAAACACCTACGGCAGTTGCTGATTTTTTAATTGAAAGAATAGCAAATTTTGATTATGACCTGGACGAAATGACCAGAAAAATGCATATGTTGGTGCGCAATACAATGGATAAAGCTTCATCCAGACTCGAGAAACAAGAATATCAGATTTCCAGCATGACTAAATCCATCCTTCAAAATCAAACTTCAGGCCTGAATGAACTTTCAGGGCAACTTTCATATGCCCTGAAGCGATTTCTGTATACGCAGGATAGTCAGCTCGAACAACTTGCAGATGAAGTAAAGAATAAATCTCATTGGTTTATTAACACACAGAAATTAAAAACCGAAGGTTTTTTTAAAAGCTTAAAATTGTCTAAAAGTAAGTTTTTAACTGACTACCAACACAAACTCGAAATACTTGAGGCAAAAGTGCAAAGTAACGATCCTAAGCGATTACTAAAATCCGGATATGGTTACATAACCAGGGAAGGTAAAAGAGTTTCCTCTGTATCAGGACTTAATGTTAGCGATAAGATTAGAATTGCCTTCAAAGATGGACAAGCTGACGCATCGGTAACAGATATTAATTCACACAAGGAAGACTAAAATTTTTCCGGTGGCGCTTTTTTAATTATTTTTAGGAAAAATTGCAACTCATGTTTTTTCGCATTACCTCCTTTATAGTCTTTTTACTCTTTATATCCCGTGCGCTGGCAGGACCTATTGATAGCCTGCTAATTCGCATTGATGATAGTAATGAGCATGAAAGGTTTGACCTATGGACTCAGGTTGGACTTCATTACCGCGAAGCCGGCAACTTTGATAGTGCAAATATTGCTTTCCATCAGGCAGAGAAGTATATCGTAAATGAAGTTCAAAAAGGTAATTATTTGCATAACCTCGGGAGCTTAAACTGGCGCTTCGGTAAGTATGAAAAAGCTGAGCAGTGGTATGACAGCGCCATAACAATTCGTGAAAAACTTCATGATACAGCCGGAGTTATGAAGTCCAGGTATTACTTAACGCTTGTATACAGGGATTTGTCTCAATACGATAAAGCTGCAAATCTTACTCGTTCGCTAATTCAACTTTCATTGGCACAAAAAGATTCAGCATCGCTTGCAGACATGTACAATCATTTAGGCGGCATATTTCTCAGATTAAATCAATATGATAGTGCCTCTTCATGGTATAAAAAAGCCATAGATATACGTTTTGCAATGAATGATTCGGTGAAAATGGCTGACAGTTATTCCAACATGGGCAAAATTGCACGTGAGCAAAGCCTTTATCCTGAAGCAGTAGATTATTACAAACAGGCACTTGAAATATATGCAGCAATAGGTAAGCATAAGAAAGAGGCTTATACCCGTTTGCTTTTAGGCGGTACTTACTGGGCTGCTAAAATGTATCAGGAGGCTTTAAGGCAGTATCTTACAAGCCAGCAGCTTTATGAGCGTATGAGAAATAAGCAGCAGGTTGCCTCTACACTTAAAAATATTGGACTTATTTACCGCGATATAGGCAATATCGACAAGGCTGTAGAATATCATATCCGTTCACTGGAGCTTTACCGGGCAATAGACAACAAACCTATGATTGGTATAGCTATAAATATTTTAGCTGGTGATTATTGGTCGGCAGGGAATTATAACCAGGCCCTGGACACCTATTTAAAAGCATTGGCAGTTAGAAAAGAACTTGGGAATAAAAGCCACATA
The DNA here is from genome assembly GCF_035268865.1 of Salinivirga sp. Lineage (GTDB taxonomy): Bacteria > Bacteroidota > Bacteroidia > Bacteroidales > Salinivirgaceae > Salinivirga. Next base: position 7,233 of record NZ_DATFKB010000123.1, read on the forward strand.
GCCGGAAGTTACAATAATGTTGCCCTCGCTTATAAAAGTCTTGATAAAACAGACTCTGCCCTTGTGAATTATCGCAGGGCAATGGATATATATACAAAAATAAATGATCAGCGCAATGTAGCTGCAATGCTTAATAATATTGGTAATTTATATAAGAAAAATGAGCAGTGGGATTCGGCTGGAGTATATTTGCAGAACGCTTTAAAACTGCGCGAGACTATTGGTCACAAACAGGGAATAGGCTATAGTGCATTAAACCTGGCCCAGGTTTTAAAGAAACAAAAGAGATTAACCGGAAGTTTGAAATTACTTACAAAAGCAGAGCAGGTTGGCAGGGGTTTAAAAGACCAGTATTTAATACAGGAAAGTTCTTTGCTGCTTTCTGAAATACACGATAAACTAGGTAATCACGAAAAGGCCTTTAGTTATTATAGAGAGTACCATGAAGCAGAGCGAAAACTTCAGGTTGATGAATCTATACGTCGAGTGGCCGATATGCAAATACGTTTCGAAGCTGAAAAGCGCAAGCGAATCGTTGAAAAGAAAGATGCTGAGCTTAAACAGCAAGCGATGCGTATTTATTTTCTTACAGGCGGCCTCTTATTGCTTGTGTTTTTAATTATTGTTGTAATTATTGCCTTTATTCAAAAACGCCGTTCCAATAAGCTGTTGGCTATACGTAACCATGAAATTAAAGAGCAAAATGCCGAGATTGAGGCGCAAAGGGACCTTGCAGAGCAGCAGCGTGATAAAATATCAGAGCAAAACGAAAAGATTAAGGATAGCATTCTATATGCAAGGCGTATACAAAACGCATTGTTGCCACCCGACGACCAGATGGAGAAACTGTTGAAGCAACATTTTATTTTATTTAAACCCAGGGATGTTGTTAGCGGAGATTTCTATTATTTTCAGCAATATAGAGAATTTACAGTTATTGCTGCTGCAGACTGCACTGGTCATGGCGTTCCCGGTGCATTTATGAGTATGTTGGGTATTTCGGTCTTAAATGAGATAATGGCTACAGGCGAATTTAAAGATGCTGCAGGAATTTTAGAAATCTTGCGCAAAAAAGTAAAGAAAAACTTACACCAAACCTCAGTAAAAGATTCTAACAGCGATGGTATGGATCTGGCTTTGGTGATTTTAGACAGGCAAAAAATGAAACTCGATTTTGCCGGGGCCAATAATCCGCTGGTGATTGTTAGAAATAACCAGATTATTACGATAGAAGGTGACAGAATGCCTATTGGGGTGCATATTTATGATGAAGAAGATTTTAAAAATCATGAGGTTAAACTTGAAAAAGCCGACAAAATATATATGTTTTCAGATGGCTTTGTAGATCAGTTTGGTGGTAAAAAGGGAAGAAAATTAATGTCGAAAAACTTTAAAAACCTGTTGCTCGAAACATCAAAATATGATATGAAAGAGCAGAAAGAGAAGCTTGATAAGTTTTTTGTTAAATGGAAAAATGATTACAGGCAAATTGATGATGTGGTAGTAATGGGTTTAGAAATATAGTTGATTTTCTATAGTTTTTATAGTAAATTGTCTGCCTATGGCAACAATGCAACCAAATATTCTTATAATTGATGACGACAGGGTCAGCCAAATTTATTTGGGAGAATTAATTGGTACCCTAATCCCAGGGGCATCAGTAGTTAAAGCTGATAGCGGCGAGAAAGCACTTGATCTGATTAATAGAATTGATTTTGACTTCGTGTTTTCTGATATTCGAATGCCCGGTCTTTCCGGTGAAACCCTATTCGAAGAATTGGTGAAGGCTACAAAGAAATGCGAAAATTGCCGAATTTATGCTATATCAGGAATTTCGGAGCAAGATACGCTCAATATTAGAAATGCAGGAGCAGTAGCTGTTCTCCGTAAACCCATAGATAAATTTCGTTTAGAAGAATTATTTTTTGGAAACGTTAGGCCTGAAGATGAAAAAAACAAATTTAGTGAGGCAAATAGAGAATCTTTAATAGATCCGCAAAAAATAATTAAGCTTTACGAATATAATTATGATAAAGTAGCCCAGATACTTAAGTTATATCAGCAAACACTGCCAGATCAAATGAACCGGCTGCAAATTGAATGGGATGCGCGCAACTATGAGGAGGTCCGGAATTTGGGGCATTCTCTTAAAAATTCTTTCACTTATCTGGGTGCCGATATACTTAAAGAGAAGGCGCACAGTCTTGAAAATATTATTGAAGGGCGGACCGAAATTGCATATGTTGATAGCATTGTAAATGATATTTCGGGAGCATCCAGGGGTATTGAGAAAAAAATTGCAGAATTAATAGAATCCTATGAGCATAAATAAGAGGCTGTTTTTTATAATACTTCTCATGCCGTTGCTTTTTGGAAAGGCCCTGATCTCACAGCCTGATACAAGTATTTACATCAACAAGGTTTCTTATTACCGTACATTTGCAGAAGAGCATTTGTACAATTCCGATTCCGTCTTGCAGATGATTAACAGGGGTATTGAACTTGCTGTGGCTGCCTCCGATACAAATTATCAGCACGTTTTTTACACTTTAAAAGGCGATTTTCTGAAACACGATAATAAATACGAACAGGCACTCGATTCTTATAAAAATGCTCTTGATGTTATTGAAAGTGACGAAAAAGGTGAAAAACGGGCACAAATTACAAAGAAAATAGGGGCCCTGCATTGGAAATATAATTATTACAAAAATGCGAACAAAAATTTTCAGCAAGCCCTCTATATATACCAGCAATTAGGCGATGCTATTGAAGTTGGTAAGACTTTTAATAACCTTGGTACTATTTCTCGTGATGTGTCCAGGATGGATTCTGCCCTCTATTATTATAGAAAAGCGCTCACCATTTTTAATGAAGCCCAGGAGGAAAGGTGGGTGGCACATACGCTTAATCTTATTGGCAATACTTATTTACAATTAAATAATACGAATAAAGCCATTGAGCATTATAAAGAATCGCTTGACTTACGAAGAGCATTTAATGATAGTATTGCTATTTCTAAGTCGCTCACCAACATTGCAAGGGTATATAAACGCAACAAACAATTTGAGCAAAGTCTTGAATATTTCAATAAAGCATTGGAAACTCGGCAGAACCTCAATGAAATGACTTTAGTTGCCTCAAGTTTAAATGATATCGGCGGACTTTATAGATCTATGGGCAATTATGCAAAAGCTATCGAATACTTTCAGAGGGCGCTGATAATCAGGAGGCAAAAAAGCGATCAGCTGGATGTGGCTGCCTCATTGTTGAATGTTGGAAGCATCTATAAAGAGTTGGAATTACCAGAAACCGCACTTGAATATTATACAGAAGCTTTAGAAATTTACCAGCAAATAGGCGATGAAATACGCATCAGTAACTCCTTAAACTACATTGGAGGGGTATATTATAAACAAGGTGAATATGATCATGCACTTGATTACTTTTTGAGTGCACTCGGTTACAGAGAAGTGGTTGGCGATCAGCTTCAGATTGCCGGTTTGCTCAATAATGTGGCCATGATTTATAAAAACATGGGCAATTATGAAAAATCACTTGAATACTATCAAAAAGCACTTGAGCATTATAAGAATCATGGCGATAAAAAGTTTTATGCTGCTACGCAAAACCACATAGGGAATTTATTCATTGAAAAGGAAGCGTATGATGAAGCCCTTGAGTGGCTGAAAAAAGCTTATACACAGCGCCGTAAAATAGGAGATGATTTTGGGTTTGCCCACTCTGCGCTGGATATAGGCAGCGTTTATTTAAAGCTCAGTAAAGAGGCCGCGGCTATGGCCTTTTTGATGAAATCATTAAAGGTCGCTAAAGAACTAAATAATTTTCAGCTTTTGCGCGATGTGTATTTTACACTGTACAAGGTTAGCAAAGCTATGAGAAGAGAGCATGCAGCCTTGCGCTACCATGAAAAATATGCAGCATGGAAAGATTCGGTATTTAATCACCAAACACTTGAAAAAATTACCCGTGTGCAAATGCAAAATGAAGCTGAACGCACAAGGTTAAAAATAGCTTTTGAG
>NZ_DATFKB010000124.1:0-3722 GCF_035268865.1 Salinivirga sp.
AAAAGGCAATGGTTGCAGTGGCAGCTTCCCTTGAAAAAAACAATCTCAAGAGTCGTATGGTGCTTCAGGTTCATGATGAACTCAACTTTGAAGTTTTAAAAAGTGAAGCAGAAACGGTTAAGCAAATCGTTAAGAAAGAAATGGAATCAGCTGTGTCATTAAAAGTTCCACTTGAAGTGGATATTGGGTTGGGTGTTAACTGGCTCGAGGCACATTAGATCTTTATTCACGTTATTTGGTCCGGTAAAAAATACCTCTTTCTTTTATTTCAGTGGTGATTTTCCCTTTTGCTTCCAGAACCTCGAGATATTGGTTAACCGCCTGGATGTGAATGCCGAGAAGGGCCCTTAAGTCTTGAACCGTGCATGGACGGCGGGCTATGGTATCGAGAATGGCGTTCTCGGTATCTTCGCGATAAGCTTTACTTTCTTCTTTGACCGGGGTGGCAGCAACAACTTCCGTGTTCCTGAAATTCAGTTTGTTTTTAATTTCAACGAGTTCTTCTGCCAGGGCAGGCCTGATCCCTTCAATGGTGCCAGGCCGGTCGAGTGTATTAATTTGCAATCGGTTGGGGCTTATTATTTCAATGGCCTGTTTCAATGCTGCAATATCTCTGTCACTGTCGTTGTAGCCCGGGAGTATAAACAATTCCAGCCACATTTCGCCATTAAATTCCTTTCGTAGATTAATCAGGCCCTCGATGTGGTCTTCAACTTTCAGGCTTTGATATGGCCGGTTTATTTTTTTAAAAGCCTTTTCGGTTGCTGCATCTAATGATGGCAATATGACATCGGCGTTCAATAGTTCTGCTCTTACATTTTTATCGTATAGCAGCGTACCGTTTGTCAGTACGGCAACTTTCAGGTAGGGATAATTTTGTTTGATAAAATTAATAACATCGCCTGCACGAGAATTTAGCATGGGTTCACCATAGCCTGAAAGTGTAATGAAGTCAGGGTCAATGTTGTGTTCCATGTATTCTTCCAGTTCTTGGATGACTTTTTCATACGGGACATATTCCATTCTTTTCGTGGTAAGTTTGGTCGTGGTGCCTACCTCGCAATAAACGCAATTCAGGGAGCAAACTTTTTTAGGAACCAGGTCAACGCCCAGCGACATACCGAGTCGGCGTGAAGGTACAGGGCCAAATATATATCTAAACATGAGTTTATTGTTTTTATGGATTTTCAAAGTTAAGATGAAATATTTTATTTTGAAACGGGTATTTCATACAATACTCCAGCAAAATATTGTAATAGTCCGTAAATCGGTTATTCTAATTGATTATCTCATATTTTGAAGCGCTATATATCAGGGTTAATCGAAATTTCTAATTAACTTCTAACGATCTATTGTCAAAAACTAAACCTTGAAATCATTTATCTCTTTTTTTCATGTATACCGGTATAAGTTTTTTGCAAAAATCCGGAACTAAGCTTACATTTAAGGGTGAAGTAGCGGGGGCGCATAAAAGTCCAATATTTCTAAACACGGCTGTTACACACGCGAAACGAAGAAGAGTTCGGCAATAAAGATGCTTTTTAGAGCGGGCTCTTTTGTTTTAGCTACTTTTTTGGCTTCAATTCCTGCATCATTTTTACGGTTAAGTCTTTTTTTGAGGTGCTATGAATTTTTTATGGTACCTTTGATAAAGGAGTAATACAATAATCTATGGGACAAAAACGCAAACAACGGCCAAGTTCGGAAGAGTTATTAGCCACGATTTCGTCGATGTTAATACCTTCTTCTATATTAGAACACTTTGATATCTATGGGGCGCAAGAATCTAAGGCGAGTTGGGTAATAGAATTACGAGAAAAGGAAGGACTTATACCCAAAGAATTACAAGATTATGGCGATGTTGTATTTGATGGCTATTGCAATCCCTTGGAGGCCTTGAGTCATAGTTTTATATGTAAGCCGGTTTATCTAAAAGTTTACCGGCGTCGATATAAACGAGCTGGAAAAGATGCTCATTTCAGTAACACTTACGATCTGACATTGAAAGGAGTAAAAATGGTTCCAGAATTGGGTCTTTTTTTAAAGGACGAAGATTGAAGAAGAACCAGTCAACATATCCACTGTGGCCAGAATTTTCAGTCTCAAACCCAAGACGCTTTACCACTGGTACAGGAATTATTTAAGTGCTTATAACCCAGATAAAGACTCCGGTGTATGGCATCCCAAGTATCTTGAAAATATAGACATGGAAACCGGAGAAATAACCAAAGGAAAGCCACTTTATGTTTTTAAGCCTGAGAATATCGGAGAAAGGATGAGCATTGACGACAAAGCCATTGGGCACGAAGGCTTCACGATATTGAGTAATGCTGACACGGGAAAGATTGCCATGATGGTTGAGAGTTGCAAAAGTGCAGAAGTTGGCGATGCGATTTCTCAATTTGGTACTGATTTACAAAAGGTAAAAAATATTAGCTGTGATATGGCCGCTAGTTATTTATTGGTCTGTTCAGAAGAACTTCCCCAAGCAAAAGTAGTTATTGATAAGTTTCATGTAATGCAATATGTTTATGATGCAGTGCTGGATGTAAGACGAAGAATAAAAAAGGAACTTTCATCCAATTTAAGTAAAGGCAAAGTAAAAACTCAACAGGATAAAGCAATACTTTTTCAATTAGACTTACTCAGGCAAACGCGTTATCGCCTTACACAGTCACCTCACAAATGGAGTGATGCCGGCAAAGAAGTAATGGATTCTGCATTTTGCAATCATCCACAACTCAAAACAGCTTATGACCTGGCCCAGGCATTCAAGAAATGGTATGCAATAGAGAATATTTACATCAAGAACAGCCAGACAATTACCGCTGACCTTCATCGATGGTATTATAACGTGAATGACACTAAGTTAGATGAGTTTAGGTCCGTGTTGAAAATGATAAGAAAACATGAAAATGAAATCTTGAACTTCTTTATATGCGGACAAACTAATGCTAAGGCTGAAAGAATTAATGGCAAAATAAATAGGTTTATTTCTAATAATTATGGCATGAAAGATAAAGACTTTGCACTCTATCGAACCGCACTTTATTTTTCATAGCACCTCAAAAAAAGACTTAACCGGATTTTTTGATGTTTGAATTTTTTGATAATTCGATTATGCAAGGCAGTCAACCTTCAAGAGACACTTTTTCCGGCAAGTTTGGAATTATTGCAGCGGCCGCTGGGTCGGCCATTGGTCTTGGCAATATTTGGCGGTTTCCTTATGTTTTGGGAGAAAATGGGGGGGGCGCCTTTTTGCTGATTTATTTGCTGTTTGTCCTTTTAATAGGGGTTCCTGTTATGATTTCCGAACTCATGATTGGACGGAAAGCGCAACTCAATGCTTTTGGGGCATTTCGGAAACTTGCACCTGGCCAGCACTGGTATATGATCGGTATAATGGGAGTTGGAGCTGCTTTCCTGATACTCGCTTTTTATTCAGTGGTCGCGGGATGGACACTTCAATACGTCTTTTTTTCCATTACAAACGCGCTTGCAGGTAACACGCCTGATGAAATGATTGCTGTATTTGACGGTGTGCAGGCAAGCAAAGGATTATCCATTTTATGGACACTTTTATTCATGGGAGGAACTGCCTATATCGTGAGGTCTGGTATTGAAAAGGGTATTGAGAAATACACCAAAATTCTGATGCCCGTCCTGGTGCTTATTCTTTTGATGCTTAGTGTTCGTGCCGTTACACTGGAGGGAGCTTATGA
>NZ_DATFKB010000125.1:0-14982 GCF_035268865.1 Salinivirga sp.
TTCAAATTTTAAACATTAATTTCAAAAAAATACAGGAGTGACTTCTTATGTAAGTTCATGATTGTTAGATAAGTCACACCATCATTTATAGCGGTGACGAGAACCCGCTACTCTGTAAGGCTCATATCTTTAGCCAAAAGCTTTTTTATAAGTTAGTTTACTGGTTAAAGGCCAAACATGTTTTTGTACCAGATTCCACGCTATTTATGACGTGGAAAATTATTATTCTCTTTGTTTGTCTATCTCTATTTAGATTGCTTATATAACCTTTGTTGCGATGTTTCCAGAAGTTCCGGATACTTGTGAATGGACAAAAATAGTTGCTTTTTAAGCTGCATTTTGCTGTAAGTCAATGTGCTATATTGGGCGAGGTTTACTTGTTAAATTTTTTAAATATTTTGTTAATAAAATTTTAATATTAAGATTTTCTTTTATTAACTTTGAAAGACCTGAAAGTCACTATTATTGCACCGGTAAAAGCTCTGATAATGAAAATTTTCGATATAATACTTTTTGTAACGCTCATAAGCATAGCAGTAGGTCAATTCGCCTTCGACCTTATTGGTATTTATGGAATGTTGGTATTAATTGGCATTGCGCTCGTTGGTTTAATGCCAACAAGAATGATTTTTAGCAGAAATTCATTCTTTCGTCATATCTTACAGAGAATCGCCGGTAAAGCTCAAAGGCAATAAGTACTGGGCTTTATCAACAACCCAAAAACCTTTCTGACTTCCCATAATTATTCTTATTGGCTTTTCAAATCGGCTTTCTGTTTCCAGCATGGCTTGCCGGCAATTACCACAAGGTGTAACAACGGAAGGAACCATCTCTCCATCTTTTAATGCAACAATAGCAATCGCTTTTACCCTTTGATCCGGGTAGTTGGCATTGGCATAAAACAGGGCAACCCGCTCGGCACACAACCCGCTTGGGTAGGCAGCGTTTTCCTGATTATTACCCATAACAATTTTGTCGTCTTCGAGTAATACCGCTGCGCCCACGTTAAACTCTGAATAAGGTGCATATGCATTTTTTGCAGCATCGATTGCTTTTTCTACCAATTTGGAATCTGTTGTGGGAAGTTCTTCTGTGTTGTTATATGTCTCGTAAGAAAAGTTAAACTCTGCTTGTTTCATCCGTTTGTAATTTTAATTTGTGACTGAATCCGGCCTCTATTCAGTTATTTCGTGCAATTTCTGCTATCTTGTTAAAACCGGGCCCGATTCATTAATTATTTTACTTCACAGTTCAAATATGCAAAAAAAACGCCATGTTTGAAGCGAAATAGAAGTAAACTTGCTTTTCGTCCCCTGTCGCTTCTTTTTTGAGGCACTCATAAGAACAATATATCCAGTTTGGTATGCTGTTTTTACAGAAATTGTAAACCTTTTGTTATAGTTTTATTATTGCAACAGCTCAATTAAAAATATTAGATTAGCACCAAAATTGAAATCTATGTATCGAATTATCATATTGTTGCTTTTATTTGTTCTGTCTCTAATGGCATCTGCACAAGATATTTCCCGATCAGATTATATTGAGCAATATAGCGATGTGGCAATATCTGAAATGAGGCGAACAGGCATTCCTGCAAGCATTACAATGGCCCAGGCTATTTTAGAATCAAGCAATGGTAATAGCAGGTTGGCACGCCGGGCAAACAATCATTTTGGAATAAAGTGCCATAGCAACTGGAGTGGCCAAACAATTAAGCACGACGATGATGCCCGGAATGAGTGCTTTAGAAAATACCGTAATGCTGATGAATCTTTTAAAGACCACAGTGCATTTTTGGTCAATGGTGCGCGCTATCAGTTTTTATTTGATTATAAACCTACAGATTATAAGCGCTGGGCAAGGGGTTTGAAAAAAGCTGGCTATGCTACAAATCCACATTATGCAAAAAAGCTTATTGAACTCATCGAACGCTATGATCTTCATAAGTTAGATCAAGGTGTAAAGGTACAACTGGCTAATAAGGAGGATGATACGACTCAGGAGACTCAAGGTTTTGCCCCCAGTACGGGAAAACATCCGGTGAAAGAACGTAACAGGGTTGAATTTACTGTGGCGCGCCCGGGCGACACCTATGCTGCGCTTACTGAAGAGTTTGACAAGATGCGCTGGGAGCTGCAAAAATATAATGACGTGCCAGATGGTATTGAACCTGAGCCTGGTCAAATAATTTACCTGCAGCCCAAACGCAACAGGGCAGCAAGAGATCATAAACATCATATTGTAGAACAGGGGGAGACCATGTGGTATATATCTCAAAAGTATGCGGTTAAACTTCGTAAGCTTTATAAAAAGAATCGAATGGAGCCGGGTGCTGAACCTCAAAAGGGAGATAAAATATGGCTCAGGCGAAAGAAGCCCCGGAACCGGTAATTTAAACATAAAAAAGGAGCAAAACTATTTGCTCTGAAATCAATAAAAAACAGAATGCCACCCAAAACATTAGAAATAAGTTTTAAATAATCTACACCTATGGATTAAACTATATGCATTTAATGTTTGAGGGACATTCTGTATTTGAAAAATTTTAGTCGTTTTCCATGAACAGGAAATTTCCGTTCATATCGAAATAAAGTTCAATTTCGTTATCCAGTTCTATTTCATACATTTGCTGGCCATCTTCGTATTCCAGTTCAGCTTTGGCAATACTGTTGTCCGGATAATTTGTTTCCACATAATCAATTATAGCTTGTGGCAGATCGGCAATGGGAATGTGATTGTCATCGCTTGAAACGTAATTGCCCGACCCGTCAAATTCCAGCTCCATACCATTGTCTAGTTTTATTTCGTATTCTGTTGCTCCATCTTCAATGTCCATTTCTGCATAAATAATGGTGGCATCAGGATAGTTTGCCGTTACGTAGTCCAAAATATTTTGGGGAAGCTCGCTTGTACTAATGTGGTCGCTATCGTCATCGAGGCTCAAAAACATACCACTTTCATCGAAATAAAGTTCAAGTCCGTTGCTTAATGTGATTTCATAAACCCGTATACCATCTTCCATCTCAAATTCAGCTTTAATAATGGATTGCGCAGGGTAATTGGAACTTATGTAGTTCCCAATCAACTGGGGAATACTGTCATTACTTATGTTTACATTGCTGTCATCCATTCCCAGGTAATTGCCGTTGCTGTCGAAATAGTATTCATTGCCGTTATTCAATTCGACTTCGTAGGTTGTGCTGCCATCGTCAAAGGTTCTCATATAAATTTCTACAATGCTTTGGTCTGGGTAGTTTTGACCAATGTAATTCGTGATTGCATCGGGATATCCGGAATTATCAATGGTTTCAAACTGTGTCGATTTTGGCTGATTGCTGGTTAGCTGATCAGTGTCTTCATCTTTTTCACATCCTGTAATAAACAGAATGAAAGCAGAAAAAACTATTAAGTATTTAAGCATAGTGTTGTTGTTTTAATTTAGACTTAATCAACTTAACGTATGGTTGTTGCCTATGTTTTGAAGGCGGAGCCATTTAACTTATTATTAATTTTTAATATAACGTAATTTCAAACCACGCGAGCTTGCTGTAGGAAAATCGGCGCTCGTTGAGTTGTACACGGCCTCAGCCGGGTGTTTTGGAAACCAAAACAAATTCGCCGTGATGCTCCGATAAATGCAAACGGAATATAATTATCGGCGAAATATATTTTGACCGCGACTATTGAAAATTTTCATTAAAAAACCACCCTGATAATTTCAAAAAGAGCGAGTCGCATCCAGCTTTTGCCCACTACAAATGCGATCAACTCCTTTGAAAATATGCTGCTCCACTACTTTGATTGGTTGATTAGTAGTGTTATCGCCGTATCAATCATGGTGTCGTGACCGTTTTCTTCGTCTGACGGCTCCATGTTCACGTAAACATCAGGTGGCACGCCGGTTTCAAAATCGTAAAGGGTGTCGCCATTGGGATAGCCCGAACGGGTGACGCTGAAGCGGTAGTACCAGCCATTGGGCATTTGACCACCATGCGGTGCACCGGCACCACCTCCGGTAGTGTCGCCAATTTGCGTTACATTTTGATAGGCTTTTAGTGCTGCCGCAAAAAAGGTTGTGGCACTATAGCAATTCCGGTTGGTAAGGATGACAACCGGTTTGGTGTATTTTATGCTTCCTTCCGGATCGTTGTACACTTTCATTAGTTCACCGAAGGCATCGTGTTCCGGGCCGTCTTTAATAACCGTGCCGTAGAGATAATGCTTTTCTTCGGTGAGGCGGTTTATCATTTGAAATATATTGGTGATGGCGCCGCCGCCATTTTGCCGCACATCGATTATAAGGCCTGTGGTTGGCCGCATCCGGTTTAAGGTGTAATCAATATCATAATCGCTGATTGGGTAGCTGAAGGAGCCATATTGGATGTAGCCTATCAGGTGTCCGTTTACCGGAAATAACTGGTGTTTTAGCGGTCCTGTTATGTAGGAGTGTTCTGCCAGGTCAAAATGATTAAGCTCGTTGGGTTCCAGGTAGTAATCTTCAAGTAACCGGCCATTGTAGTTTTCTGGTGCATCATACGAAATATTGTACCTCGATACATTAAATGATGAGCGTAAATTTACATGTCCGTCTCTTAGGGTACCCAACATTTGAAACATCAGATTGAAAAATGCTTCGTTGGTCATGTGGGTATTTACACGTGCTGAATATTCGGTATAAACTTCGTCCCAATCGATATTTTTAACATCGAAATAGCTGTATTTTTGGTCAACCTCGTTCCATAAATATTCAAAGTTCTCCCTGTGATTGTAATCAGGATCACCGTCCATAAAAGGTTTTTCACAACTGCTCAACCCGAACAGCACCACCATTATGATTGTACCGAAACTGAATGAATGTTTATTCATGAGCCGTTTTGTTTAGTTTAAACTTGAAAATCAGTTGAAACAAATGCTGAGCGCCACGCACGGGGCTGTAGCCTGGGTCTATTTTGTAATATTTCCAGATATAACCAAAACGAATAATGTTGTTGTTTCGCAAATGGTAGTTTATGCCTGTATTGAAATTTAAAAGCAGTGCACGACCAATTCCTGTGGTTTTACTGCTCTCTACATCATATGGATCTGTTCGGCCATCAACAAAATTTTCGATGACCACATAGGTAGGCCTCAGGTAAACAAAACCAAGGGGAATGTCGAAGGCTGTTTCAAAGGTTACACGGTGTGGTAAGTATTTTACCTGCCAGCGCCACAAGTTAATTTCGAAACCTTTCAGATGTAGTGTTTTACTCAATTGACCGGAGAGGCCAATGCCGGTTAAAACATCATAGCCAAACGATGCATTAAATAGTTGCTCATTGAATCGCATGCGCATTAAATAGGTTGCATTGATGCCTGCAAAAACATTAAATGGCAACTTTTGCCGTGGATCAGGATTCCAAAGGTAGCCCGTTGCAATATCGATGTTGTACGTGGTAAAATATCCCAAATCGTTTATCGCATTGCTGCCCTGAAAACTCATCCCAATTGATGCTTCCATATCCCATATCCTGTTCATTTTTTCGGACCGATAACCCAGCATCCCTCCATAATTCAGCCCTTCATACAACAATGGCGATACACCTTCATCGATTGTTTTTTGTTGCCCGATATAGCCGCCTGAAAGTATATAATTGGAGCGATCGCTGAAATCAAATAATCTTATGGTATCCTGGGCAAATCCCAAAAATGGAGTAATGGCAAACAGCGCCAGCAGAAGTTTTTTATTCAATTTGATATGTTTTTTTGTTTCATTACAAATTTATGCATTGTGTACATTAAACCAAATTAAAAAAGCAAGCGTTCTTTGTGCGTAAATCATTGAACAGGATACATCGTTCGGTTTGGTTCAGAAGGTTATAGCGTTGCTATGGTTATGGAATTTTGGCTGCTTAATCGGCGATGTAACTGGCTATATGTTTTTTGCGGGGTAGCCAATAACTTTTCCAGGAGCCATCTGTACGCTCATCGATAATAACACCGCGGCTTGTGCTGTGTATAACTTTTTTTATCCCCTGGCTATCGGTATCGAGAATGATGGCTACATGGTTCACATTACCGCCTGATTTATTTTTTGTGAAAAAAACCAAATCGCCGGGTTGGGCCTTTTTTTCTCTGATTTTTCTGCCTGAAACAGCCTGCTGGGCAGCTGTGCGGGGCAAATTAATACCTGCTTCGGCAAAAACATAACCTGTAAAACCGGAGCAGTCGAATCCCCGGGTGGTGGTGCCTCCGTACCTGTAGGATGTGCCAATGTGCTTCTGGGCTTCTTCAACAATTGTTTTCCGCATCCCTGCCAGCTCTTTAGGAGTCACTTTTTTAGTGGTAGTGTTCGATTGGGGTATTTCTGCCGTGGCTAGTTTTATGCGGGGAGCCTGTTCGAGTTGCTGCCTGAGCTCGTGTATTTTCTGGCTGGTCAGAGGTCCGGCCTTATCCTCAATTTCTGAAATGTCGTTGTTGGCTGTCTCGACTAATTGATCGGTTAACCGCTGAATATCTTCTTTCAGGTATTGTGGTATTTTTTTTCGTCTTGCGCGGTCGAGGTAGGTGAGTGCTTGCTCCAGGTGTTCCGGGTTGTTCGATTGGCTGTAAAAGTGTGTGTGGAGCAGTGATTTGAAATAGAGTGGGGTGGGGTCGGCCGGATTTTTCTGGATGCTGCGATTGGCCTTTTTGAGCGCTTTTTCGTATTGAGCCTTTTCGTACTTCTTATCGAGTTTCTGATAAAGATTTGCCGTACCACATGCAGAGGTGATTAAAAATGCTGTTAAAGCAATTATTCCTGCTGTAAATAATGGTTTAATTATGTTCCGACTGGCCGAATAGGTCATTAAATGCTGTTTTGTTTCTCTCTTCAATGTTTTGAAAAAGCGATTGTTCAAATGTATCAAAATTACTTTTATCTGCTTGCCCCAGGATATTTTTTTCGCTTAAATGATAGAGTTTGTCACACAAATTTGTAAGTGTTTCCATTACATGCGAAGTAATAATGATGGTTTTTCCCTGTAACTTCATCTGCAGGAGTATTGACCTCACAATTCTGGTTGTTTCCAGATCAAGCCCGTTAAAGGGTTCATCCAGAATCATGATGGGTTTATTTTGTTTTATTACCGCCATAAGCGCCAGCTTTTTTTTCATGCCTGTCGAATAGGTGTCAGTAATTTCTTTTAATGGCAGTTTAAACAGGGCATTCCACTTGTTGAGTTCAAAGTTGGGCTCCTGAAAAATGTCCAGGTATTCTTTACCGGTAATATTGTCATAAAAAAACGGTTCGGTAGGCAGCATACTGATTTGCTTGCGCGAAATTTCTGCTTCGTTCCAATAAATATGCCCTGCAGCCTGTTTTTTAATCCTGAATATGGCATTTAAGAGGGTTGTTTTACCTGCTCCGTTTAAGCCCACTATGCCATGAATTTTATTTGAATCGAATTGTACAGACAGGTTATCTATAACTGTCTTTTTACCGTATTTCAGGGTAAGTGATTTAATGGTAATCATACATCAGTGGATTTAGGTTTTTAAGGGCTTTGTTGTAAAAATAGGCTGTCAGAACGGGCATCAGCGGCAGCAATACCGGAATAAAAATACTTAAAACGCCAAGACTCAGAAATACCTGACTTGCAGCGCTCTTTTCATTGGGCACATAGAAGGCATATTTGAGCATAACCATGTACACAATTATTATTGAAAATATAATGACTTCAATTATGGGAATGTACCAATATTGAAGGTTAAAAATCAGATAAACCAAAATAAGCGGTAATAGGGCCAGACTGTATATTTTTAGTGCCGTGGTTATTTTGTGCAGCAAGAAAGCACCCGGCGGCATTTCAGCAGCCAGTAACATATGTAATGGTTCGCCTTTTTCATAAAAGCCCAGTGGTAATACACTTAAAATAAATATCGATATGGGTATGGCTGCAGGATGGAAACTCGTGGCCATAGCTGCAAAATAAATAATTATAATAATCAGGGAGCCTTTACGAAGCCCGCTTTTCCATTCGTAAGCCTGTTTGGGTATTTTTGAGGTTAAGATGTTGGTCCTCAGTTGCCTGTTTTGCATCGGTGGCAAATAACTTAATGCAAATATGGCGCATAGAAAGCTTGCTAAATGTAAAAAGTTTTGGTGTATGATAAGTGAAATTATAAGAGGTGCAGCAACAATTGCGTACTCAGCGGTCATGAGTATACCATCATACCTGATATAGTTTTGCAGAAATTTTCTGTCGCTTCTTTTGAAATGTGTCAGTGCAATTAATAATCCGTAAAGCACGATGAGCCATGCCGGGTGCTGGTTGGCAGCGTTATAAACAATAAAAACCACAAAAGATAAGACCAGTACAAGAAACAGCGCCCGGGCAATTCCCATATCTCTCAAAGCCCTGTAGCTTTGAAGAAACCTTATCTTAATTAATTGAAATTGCACGGTTCGGGCTGTTGGGTTATTGTTTAATTATTCTGGTTTGGGGTCTATATTGTCAATTTCATTGTCGGGATTATCGTTCTGATCAAGATCGATAGTAAATTCATCGCTTTTGGCCTGTGATTCCAGAAACTCTTTGATCTCGTCAGTGGTCATTTTCTTTACGTTTGTAATGAGAAAATGCTCGTGAATAAATTTTCCAAAACTATTGCACTCTTTTGTTGTGTTGCTGAGTATTTCCTGAACAGGTTTTTCAATGGGCAACAGGCAGGTAAGCATAGCAAATTTTTCTTCGAAATGCACCTCTTCCAGTTCACCACCATTTTTCTTTATGGTGTATTCAAACTCTTTTCCTATCAATTCTTTCTGCACATCGGTATAGTGCTCATCATCGTTATTAATCAGCACCACAAAATAGCGGAGGTTGGTACCTTTACCTCCGAGTCCGGTGGAAACAAATAATTGCTTTTCATCGAGCAACTCACTTTCAAGAAGCATACGGCTCTCTTGCAGGCCAAGGGTTACCCAGGGTTGCATCTCCTCTTCTGCATGTGCTTTATATTTTTCCAAAGCCCGGTAATAGTCCACTTTATCAAAAGAAGCCAGGGCGCATACAAGATCTTGCTTTTCTTCGGTTGGTACCTCCGGATCGTGAAGTTTATTGACCTCTGACAGGTAATCGTATTCTTTGTCAAGTGTCTTTTTTATGTCTTTAGCTCTTTGAAAATATTTCATCTGCAGTTTTACATCTATCTGTTCCTGCAGGATATTTATATTGGCTGATTTATCGCCAATCATCTTCTTCAATTTATCGTACAAATTATTCTGATCTTCCATAATCGCCTCCTGATATCCTTACATTAAATTGTTACAGATGTTTAAATTTATTATTGAAAGGATAGAATTTTACAAAACTTACTGTCCCAATCAAAGAAACAAAAATTATACAACTCTCACAATTCGGAAAAAATTGCAGCCTCTTTCCATTGTCTGTTTTTGCTACAAAATTGTAAGTTTCGCGTCTCGCCCGAACTTTCCAAATCAGTGATATGGACATATGGAGCTCGCCATGATGAATTAAATTCCTAACAGACAAGATTTTTAGTTTTATTATAATCATGCGTGTGCTTTGCTCCGCTTAAGCTTGGCGAAGGCGAAGTGTGTTTCGCCAGCCAGAGGATCATGGCTCGGTTAATTAAAAGAATCATTATGTATAAACAAGAAAAAACGCCATCTAACAGTTGGAGAAGTCGCATTCCATCACTAAGCTTTGAGGAGTGAGTAGAAAAGATTAAAATAGTGAGGTTGTTGCAGAGGATGTCTGTAACGGAATACAACGCAAATTATACAACGACCGTTATCATACAGTTTTTTCCGGTGCGCTTTGTACTTTGCACAGATTGGGGTAGCATGATGGTTTTTTTATAAAACATTGAAAATTAGTAATTTTTTTCTAATTGTTGGTTCTTTTATGTTGTTTTTTCCGTAACTTGTTTAGTTGGAAAAAATTAAAATATGTTACGAAAATATGAAACTATGAACCGAGCCATGATCCGCTAGCTGGCGGAACACAGTTCTACTGAGCGTGTCGAAGTACACTCGCGTGATTATAACGAGCCCTCAAACATTATGCAGCTTACATTGGACTTATAATGGCGATTGTCATCGGGATAGGTACTGACCACTAAAATCAAAATTATAAACATATGAAAAAATTATTTCTATCAATAATTGCAATTTCATATTCTGTATTTCTACTTGCCCAAATACCAACACAGTTTAAATATCAGGCAGTATTGAGAAATACAGATGGAACGATAATGGCAGAGGAAAATGTAACTGTTGTAGTTTCAATCTTAAAAAGTGACCTTACCACAAGTGTATTTGAAGAAACACACAGTACAACCACTACCATTCATGGTTTAATAAACCTAAACATAGGTTCAATAGAAGATCTAAACACCATTAATTGGACTATGGATGAGTATTTCATAGAAATAAGTATTAATGAAACTGTAATGGGAACAAGCCAGTTATTAAGTGTGCCATATTCATTGCACGCAAAAACAGCAGAAACTATAACAGGAACTATTACCGAAAATCAAATTAGCGATTTAGATCATTTTACTACAACAGATGAAACGGATCCTGTTTATAATGCTTCTGTAGCTTCCGAAATTACTTCCACAGATACCTCCTACTGGAATGATAAACTTGATAGTTATAATGAAATAGACCCTTTATTTGATGCCTCTGTAGCATCTGGTGTTACCTCCACAGATACAGCTAACTGGAACAACAAAAGCGAATTTGACGGAGATTTTTCCAGCCTTTACAACTCTCCGAATCTTGCTAATACAACACTTGAAAAAAACATACCGTTAAACACGAATGATGCCACTAGCAGCTTAAATATAACGAAAAATAATGGTGCGAGTGTTATGAAGGTTGATGGTACAGGTAGAATTACAGGCGATGGTAGTGGATTAAGTAATGTTAAACCCCTATTAAATTATGTTGGGGGAGACCAACGTTATCAAATTACCGCCAATTATGGAACATATAACAATGTTAGGTCTGTAACTATGACAGCACCTTCAAATGGAGTGTGTTTTGTAATGGCAAGTGGCTATGTAGATTGGGAAAGTATTAATTGGGATGTTCTTTTATTAGGTATTTTATGTGATCAGGATCCAAATATTTCATGGATTGCCGAAGATGAATGGTATCATTATTTAAACATACTTACTGATTATAATTGTCCTGATTCTTCTGATCAGTATACATCATTTGCACAACATAGATGTATTCCTGTTAGTGCGGGTATGCATACTTTTTATCTTTGGGCAAATAAACATAGTGCAATGGCCAAAGTAAAAGTTGCAGATGTTAATTTATCGGTAATGTTCTTTCCAACCGGAGGTACAGGTAAATCAACTAATAATGCCGTGCTGAAAGAAGATGAGCCTGTTATTAAAAGGGAGAGAATTCCAAATACTGTATCTGGTTACAACTAATAAATAAAATACCAGAATAGTTGATCCAGATCGAACTATGTTTTTTAATCAATAAGGTCTTTATAGGGAGTGGTGCTCAATATTTCTTTGGCTTTGTCGAAATCGTTTATATTTACTACCAGCTTTACGGTTTCAGCCGGGTGCGAACCCGTGTAAGCATTTACAGCAGAGGATGCAGGGTTGTCCGATTCCAGCATGGTGTAAATTGATGCTTCCTCAAGTATGCGCTGCATATCTTCCGCCGTGATGTGGTCGTCTATTGTGGCCAAAATTCGAGTATCTTTTCCCGCCATAAGCATTAATTGTTTTAATTCAATTTTTTGTTCTATCGCAGTTTAATTCTGTAATGTACAATATTTAATTCATAAATCAAGATTATTCCATATTACAAATCATTCTTCTGAAGGTGAAAATACTTTTCCCCACTACTGCGCGATTTTATTGAAAGTTTTTCCAAAGGGTGCAAACGACCGAAAGGCTTAACGAAGACCATTGAAAATAAATAATTGGGTGAGTAATTTTATTGACCGCCTCGTGCTAAGTTCAAAATAACCGTGTATTTTTGAGATTTAATAATTAAAATTTAGATACGGAAAAGCCTAATGTGCACTGTAACATACATACCGTCAACTGAGGAAAATGGTTTCGTGCTTACTTCAAACCGCGACGAAAAGGAATTCCGACCAACTTCGCCACCTGAAATATATGCTTATGGCAATTGCAAATTAGTTTATCCCAGAGATGAACAAGCGGGAGGCTCCTGGATTGCAATAAACGAGAAGGGAAATATCAATTGCTTGCTCAATGGTGGCATTATAGCACATAAAAAACAGGAACACCACACCAAAAGCAGGGGGACTGTTTTACTGGATTTTACACTTTCAGCACTTTCAGTTCAGGCATACTTTTCTCAAACAGATTTATGCAATGTAGAACCTTTTACCATTGTTGGTCTGAAACAAAGTAATGGCAAAATGCAAGATATTACAGAATTTATTTGGGATGGAAAACATAAACATTTCCGGCAATTAAATGTCTTCAACGCTTATATTTGGTCTTCGGTAACCCTGTACAATAAAGATGACCGAAAAAACAGAAAAAAATGGTTTGAACAATTTTATAAGGAACACAAAAACGCTATAACCAAAGAAAAGATAATTGATTTTCATTCCGGCAATTATACCAGTGATAATTCAATTGGCCTGATCATGCAAGAAGATAGTGGCTTAAAAACCTTAAGCATTACCCAGATTTCAATGTCTGGCAATAAGGTACAAATGAGCTATTTTGATTTGTTGAACAGTTCTGTGAAAGAAATTGAATTATAGAAACCACTAATAACTATACAGATATTCAATAGCAAGACAGTGACCCTAAGCAACCGGGGATGAAGCACGAACTCATTGAAGTTAATCTGAACTTTATTTACAAGCTTATCTTTCTGAACAATGTAGTTTTTACAAAGAAAGACTAAAAAAATCCGTTTAATTTTTCTTTCGTTTTTATGACAAAGAAATAATTATTTAGTTTTTCAACAATTTGTCTGGCGCGGGTGATGTTCTTGTGCTTTAACGTGAGTTTATAACCATTAAGAATTCCGATTATTGTATTATCAGTTGGTTCATCGGGATTTCGCTTAACTGTAAATTCCTTCTTAATACCCCTGGGGGCCTTCTTTTTATCAAAAGTCGCAATGTATTTTCTAATCCTTCCATCTTCTATATCAAAAGGTGCTTCCGGGGCTTTTATTTTCCTTTTTCCACTACCCCAATTTTCACCTGTCTTAATTCTGTTGATTTGCATTTCAGAAACACCATAATCCAAAGCTATTCTTCTTAATGGAAGCCCTTTTTTTATTTGTTTTTTTATTTGCTTTACATCGTCATGGGTAAGTTTAGTATTGGTGAATTTCTTTTTTTTAACTATTAAATTTGTGTAATGAAGATTCTTCTTATTGCCATCCTTGTAATCAATTTCTTGTTTTTTCTTATTTATTCCTTTGGGTAATACGCCAAAAGCAATTGCAACTAACGTGGCTACCGGAACACTACGTGGTTTTCCATTATCGTCAGTAAGGCTGGCATATCCATGTCTAAGCTTGCCATTTTGCATTCGGAATTGAACATGCAGCTCGGTTATATATACTTTACCCTTTGTACGCCAGGATCGATTTCTACCTGTATCAGTCCTGTATATTCGTCCTGACTCACTTATATGGTATCTTTCAAAACCTTTTACACTATAGCAAACTTCATTATTGATTATCTTTTTACTCATCCTAATTGTGTGGCCTTTTAATTACTACGATACAACAAAGATACTAACTTTCAGGTTTTAGGTTTCGGGTCTCTAAAAATACAAATTTTCAATTTGTCTGATTTTCGTGGATACTCTATAAATTACAAAAGTAAAAGATTTTTACTTTTTTGGCATATTGGGTTTCAGATTTCCTCTGCTACCTTCCGTTTACCGGCAATTTCCTTTGCTTGCCATATTTTTCAGTCCCCCGTAGTCATTTATTTACGAAAAAACAGAGATTACAGCAGTTAACAGTTGTACAATAAGCATTCCGCTTAGTGGGTGCTTTTGAAGGTCGGTAAAAAATGTATATTTTAGCGGGTTGTTGGAGCATTTACATGAAACGGAGTGGAACGCAAATTATACAGCGACCGTTACCCAATATAAAAAGCAAACACCAAAAACAAACAGAATTACAACCCTCTAAATTTTCAATTATGCTACAAAAACACAATCTTTTCACAATTTTAATGCTGGCTTTGGCAGGCACACTATTAATTTTCACAGCCTGTGAAGACGAAGAAGAACCCACCAACAGCGCCCCAACCAGCACCATAACCAGCCCGGAGGATGGTGCTGAATTCACGCAAGGTGAAACTATTACAATTATCGTGGATGCCGTAGACGAAGATGAAAATCTTGAAGAAGTACGTTTTTATGTAAATGATGTTGGCGTAGGTTCAGTCAGCAGTTTACCTTATAGCTTTGATTGGGATACAAGTGATGAAGAGCCTGGCTCATTTATCATTAAAGCAGAGGCTATTGATGAGGCACAGGAAAAAACATCGGATGAAATAAATATTACACTAACTACTTCTGGCAGCGGCGATTTTGAATTGATCACTGTCTCAGGCGGTGCCTTCGACATGGGTTGTACCGATGAACAAAACAACTGCGGCAGCGATGAAACCCCGGTACACACGGTAACGGTAGACGATTTCCAGATTAGCAAATATGAAATTACCAACCAGCAGTATGCCGATTTCATGAACGAGATTGGAGCCGGCAGCGACGGTAGCTATAATGGTACAGAATACCTTGACATGGCCGACAGCGATTGCGAGGTCGATTATTCCGGCGGGCAATTTGTACCTGAAAGCGGACAGGAAAATCATCCGGTAATAGAGGTAACCTGGTACGGCGCCAAAGCCTTTTGCGAGCATCATGGCGGGCGCCTGCCCACCGAGGCCGAGTGGGAATTTGCTGCCCGCGGCGGCAACAGTGCCACAGCCACCCTGTATGCCGGCAGCG
>NZ_DATFKB010000126.1:0-10745 GCF_035268865.1 Salinivirga sp.
TGTCGGTTGCTTTTATTACGATGTGCATTGTATCTAACACAATTTGGTGATCAAAACTCTTGTTTTTGATGGGCACATTTTTCCCGCTTATTAATAATTCAGCAATCGGACTGTCGTCTTTTATAACTCCTTTTATTTGTAAGGTTTGTTGGTTTCGACTTATGGCAATGGTCGTTTGACCCGGTCCTTCGGGATGCGTTACAATTATTTGTGGCGGGTATTGTTCTTTTCTGAGTTCATAAATACTACTTTCTGCGTATTTGAGCATTGCGGAGTCTGTTGTGTATTTATCCACGTTTATAAAAGCCTGAATAGCTTCTGATTTCATATATAGTTCTTTCAGTATTTTACCTTTAAGAAGCCATGCATTTGCAGAAGTTGTGTCCCATTTGAGGTAATAAGATATATCAACCAGTGCGTTTTGCAGCTGGTTTACTTTTTTGTAGAGTTCAGCCCTTGTGTAATATAAATCTATTCGCGCCGGATTGAGGGTGATTATTTTTGTAATATCTTTTATTTGCGCCTGGGTATTGCCTGTTACGTTATATAAAATAGCTCTCAGGCGGTAGCTTTCGATGTCATTAAATCTTCTGGCTGCCTGTGAAAAAATGTCAATGGCCTTATCAATGTACCCGTTTTTAACAAGTAGTCTGCCCAAATCATGGTAAGGAGGTTTGTAGACCGGATTTATTTTAATGGCTTCGTTGTAGTAGGCTATTGCATAGTCGTTTAATCCTAGTGAGTCTGATGCTAATGCCTTAGCATAAAGCAGTTCGGCGTCTTCGTTCAATTTTTGTGCGCGCTCGCACACAATTAATGCACTTTCAGAACTACCCGTATGGATTAGTGCCAATGCCTGAAGTTTTAGGGCATCAAAATTAGCGCTATCTCTATCGAGGGTTGTAGTTGCATATTGCAAAGCCTGGTTGTGTTTGCCAAGTTTATATGATAATCTCGAGGCTTGCAATGCATTTTTATAATTGTTGGGGAATAGCTTGCTTGCAATAATAAAATCTTTTAAGGCTTTTTCTTCACGATCCAGGGCAAGATGACTCTTAGCACGATAAATATAGGCATCATTGTATTTCTTTTTTTGCGAATTAATTGCCACATCAAGCCATCCTATGGCCCTTATATATTCTTTGTTTTCATAGGCCGATTTCCCTGTCCGGTAAGCCTTGCCTGGTCGCTGGCCCATAGCAAAATTATGAATCAGCATTATTAAAAGAAAGTATATCAGTCGTGTACTATGTTTCATTTTTTGCTCAATCTATACTCCAAATGTAGTTAAAAAGTTTTTTTTATGTAATTCCATTATCATTTACTGAGTGCAAAACAGATTTCTTTTGATTCTGAATATCAAAAGCTTTTGATTTTGCTATTTTTGTGCATAATGATAAAAATTTTTTGTTATGATAAAAAAGGGGTTTGCAAGTGATAATAATGCCGGAGCTCATCCACAGGTGTTGGCTGCTATGATTGATGCTAACCAGGGACATGTTACCGGTTATGGCGACGATGTTTATACCAATGAAGCAGAACAGCTCTTTAAGCAAATTTTTGGCGATGATATTTCTGTCAATTTTGTTTTTAATGGTACAGCTGCAAATGTTTTAAGTATTATGGCCGCGGGAAGGTCATATAATTCGGTTATTTGTACCGATACGGCACATATTAATGAGGATGAATGTGGCGCCCCTGAAAAAATTACCGGATCGAAAATAATTGCCGTGTCTAATGACAAAGGCAAATTGCGACCAGACCGGGTTAGGCCTCATTTAAAGGGTTTTGGCTTTGAGCACCATTCCCAGCCGGGTATTATCAGCATTAGTCAGGTCACAGAAATGGGTACGGTATACACCCCTGAAGAGATTAAAGAGCTTGCAGACCTGGCACATACACACGGAATGTATTTGCATATCGATGGCGCCAGGATAGCCAATGCAGCAGCAAGTCTCGATATGTCATTCAGGGCGTTTACCCGCGATTGTGGCGTGGATTTATTATCGTTTGGAGGCACCAAAAATGGTTTAATAATGGGTGAGGCGGTAATTTTCTTTAATCAGGAACTTACAAAAGGGTTTCAATATTTGCGTAAGCAGCATATGCAGCTTTTTTCAAAGATGCGTTTCGTTTCTGCTCAGTTTAAAGCCTATTTTAAGGATGATTTATGGCTTAAGTCTGCCCGGCATGCCAACAGCATGGCGCAGCTCCTGAAGGAGAAATTAGCACCCATAGAACAGGTTGAAATTACCCGTAACGTTGAAGCAAATGGTGTTTTCGCAATAATTCCCAAACCATGGACCGAAATATTGCAGGAGAAGTATTTTTTCTACATCTGGGATGAGCAAACAAACGAAGTTCGCTGGATGACCTCATTTGATACCACCAGAGAGGATATAGAAAATTTCACTGCTGAAGTGGCAAAACTAGCAAGCAATGGATAGGCAGTATTCTTTGAAGTACAGCGCTAATCACCCCTACAACCGATATTCCGATTATTTAAAAACGGTTTTTGGTAAACCTATGCAAAAAGTTTCCATAGATGCTGGTTTTTCATGTCCGAATATCGATGGTACAAAAAGCCGGGGAGGCTGTATTTATTGTAATAACAGCAGTTTTAATCCTAATTATAAGTTTGAACGTGAAAATATTGCTGCTCAAATAGAGCAAGGCATAAGTAAGTTCACAAACCGCAAACCCGGAACCGGTTTTATTGCATATTTTCAGTCGCATACCAACACACATGCCCCCGTCAATGAATTATCCGCTATTTTCAGACGGGCAATAGCACATCCTGCTGTAGAAGGATTAATAATTGCAACCCGACCCGATTGCCTGGGCGAGCCCGTGCTTGATTTGTTGTCTGAACTGAATAAAGAACTTTTTGTTGGTATAGAGATCGGCATTGAATCCACATTAAATGATACGCTTAAATTGCTGAACCGGGGGCATAAATGGGAAGATACTTTAGATGCTGTTGACAGGGTAAAGCGCAGAGGATTACATCTTGGAGGGCACCTGATTTTAGGCCTTCCGGGCGAAACAAGGGAAGATATTGATCAACATGCACTGAAAATCTCGAAGTTGCCTTTAGATACAGTGAAACTTCACCAATTGCAGATTGTGAAAAATACCGGGCTTGAGAAAATTTATAAGCAGAAAACATATCAAATCAGGTTATTTCCCGTAGAAGAATACATTGATATCTGTATTAACTTTACAGAAAAAATGAATCCGGAGGTGGTGATTGAGCGTTTTGCATCTGAGTCAAAGCCAGACCTTTTAGCTGTAAAGATGTGGAGTGGTGTAAAAAACCATCAAATTGCCGACTGGATATCAAATGAAATGAAAAGACGAGATACCTGGCAATCAAGACTGTTTGAAGGTTAGTGCTGGTAATGATATATTTTAATTAGTTTTGTTATAAATGTATTGAAAATAGGATCATTGTACAAATTGTTTTTATGAATTAAGGAATCATTTGTACATTTACTCTAATTGCAACGATAAATTAACACCCATGAAAATAAGAGAACTACTTTTTTCGTTTTTGCTTATGGCCATTTTGTTAAATTATGGCCCGATCAAAGCACAGGATGTCGATCTTGGCGTAACAAATGTTTGGCCAGCTATTAAAGGCACAGTGCCGGATTATAATTTTCAGGATCAAACAAAACCCTACTGGGGTGGGTATCATTATATGCCCGTGCATCTTTTCAATGGTTTTGATCCGATAGGATTACCCGTATCGCACCCCGGCGAAGATGCTATTACATTTGACTGGGAGCTTACCTTAACTGCCGATCCCTCAGGCGCTGCCAATGTAGTTTTTGATCAATCCAGTAATTATACCCTCTCTACTGGCGAGTCTGATACCATTCTTTTTGGTCAGGCTGTGAACTATCAGGAAATAAATGATTATGCCCTTTCGACTAATCTGATAAGTGCAAATGATGGCAATGCCGCCAACAACCAAACTACTTTTAATTATGTGCTTTCAGACAGCACCTATGGATTTGCCGATAAAAACAACTTGTCAGGCTCTTTTACCCTGGTTGATACACTTAGTGCAGGCAATCAGGATGGCGTTGGAATAGCTGTTTATTTCCCGGAACCTGCTGGCGACCCATACCAGGTAAATTCTATGACGACCTATCTTAAAGATGATTTTACAGGCGTAATTGAAAATGGGAATGCCACCTTTGTGGGTGTTGTTCATCCAAGAAACCAAAGTACAGGACTATGGGATCTTTCAAGTGGTATTGCTCAAACAAATCCCAAAAATTTGACAAGTGATGATCTCAATTCAATGTTAACCATGTCGCTAATTAGTCCTATGACCATTAGTAATGAAAGCGAATATCTATTTATGCTTTACATTTTCAATGGCAATGATCAAACAGACGAGGGGCGCATTACCATAGCCAATGACCCGGACAGCTATGCACCCTATGATTTGCGTTGTGTGTTGGTTATTGATGGAGCGGTAGAGTATGCCGAAGCTACTCCGGCGATATGGGTTAACGTTGAACCTCAACAATTACCTGCAAGTAGTGAAGCCGAGATAATATCATACAGTTTCCCAAATCAGACCACTTCTGAAATTGATGCCAATAATCAGACAATTGATGTTACAATGCCCCAGGGTACTGACTTAACCAGCCTTGTGGCTGACTTTACCCTGTCACCCGGTGCCACTGCTGCAGTAAGCGGTACTGAGCAGGTAAGCGGAACCACAGCTAATGATTTTACAGCCCCCGTTGTGTATACTGTGACAGCCGAAGACGGCACAACTACCAAAAACTGGACGGCTACAGTTAATGTAGAGCTTTCAGATGCGACAGAAATTATTGATTACAGCATTCCGAATCAGGTCGGTTCTAACATCAATACACAAAACCAAACTATAGAAGTTACCATGCCTGCGGGGACAGACCTGACAAGCCTTGTAGCCGATTTTACCCTTTCAGCAGGTGCCACAGCCACCGTGGATGGTACTGAGCAAGTGAGCGGAACCACAGCAAATGATTTTACAAATCCTGTGGTTTATACCGTTACAGCTGAAGATGGTACAACTACTCAAGACTGGACAGTTACAGTGCAGGAGGCTGCTTCAAATGGTGCCGATATTTTAAGCTATGATATCCCAGGCCAGGAGAGTTCGCAAATAAACTCAAGTGAAAAAACCGTTGATGTTGTGATGCCCGCAGGAACTGATTTAACCAATTTGGTAGCTGAATTTACACTTTCGCCCGGAGCTACTGCTACAGTTGGCGGTGTGGAACAGGTGAGCGGAACCAGTGCAAACGATTTTACCAGCCCTGTAGTGTATACCGTGACGGCAGAAGATGGCGTTACCGCAGTAGACTGGACCGTTACTGTAACCATTAATGCTTCAAATGATACCGATATTTTAACCTATGAAATCCCGAACCAGGAGAGTTCGCAAATAAACGCAAGTGAACAAACAGTTGATGTTGTGATGCCTGTCGGAACTGATTTGACTAATTTAGTAGCTGAATTTACACTTTCGTCGGGAGCTACAGCTACCGTTGGCGGTGTGGATCAGGTTAGTGGCACTACGGCCAATGACTTTACGAATCCTGTTGTATACACCGTAACAGCTGAAGATGGAACTACAAGCACTGAGTGGACAGTTACAGTAACAACTAATGCTTCAGATGAGGCTGAAATTTTGAGCTATTCACTTCCCGGTCAAATTAACTCAGTTATTGATCCCGGTGCGCAAACAGTAGATGTGGAGGTTCCGCTTGGGACAGATTTGACCAGTCTTGTTGCTGAATTTACATTGTCAACCGGCGCTACTGCAACTGTTAGTGGTGTAGAGCAGGTTAGCGGATCGACCCCAAATGATTTTACAAATCCGGTACAATATACTGTTACAGCTCAAGACGGAGTTACTACAAAAGATTGGACCGTTACAGTTACTACGGTAGCTTCTTCAGAAACAGAGATATTAACCTACAGCATACCCGACCAGCTCTCTGCAGATGTTAATCCCGTAAATCAAACCGTGAATGTGGTTATGCCAATGGGAACTGATCTGTCTGCATTAGTAGCTGATTTTACCCTTTCGGTGGGTGCAACTGCTTCCGTTGAAGGAGAAGTGCAGGAGAGTGGCGTTACTGTAAATGATTTTACAAATCCAGTGGTATATACCATAACCGCACAGGATGGCTCCACAACTGCCGACTGGACAGTTACAGTGAGCGAACAGACCATTTCACCTGCTGATTTTATCTCCTATAGTATTGACGGACAGGATGGCGTAATTGACATGGCAAATGCCTTTGTTAGAGTGGAGATGCCGGCCGGTACCGATATAACCAGCCTTGCAGCCACATTTGAAGTTGCTGCCGGTACAACTGTTACGGTTAATGGTACAGTTCAGGAGAGTGGCGTAACAGTAAATGATTTTACACAAATTGTAGCCTATCGTCTTAACCCGGCTGATGGTGCCTCAAAAACGTGGTATGTAGATGTAGCCGTAGAAGGTGATATGAACAATGCAACACTGTTTGAATATTTTGGCTTTTATGGACAAACCAATCCTGCTGAAATTAATTATGAAACACAAACCATTGCTGTAAACCTATCACCAGATCTCGACGTTGAGGCATTAATTCCAATGTTTTATTTGTCAGATGGTGCAATAGCCTATATTGGCAACGAAATACAATGGAGCGGCGAAAATATTGTAGATTTCAGTAATCCGGTCACATACACCATTGTTGCTGAAAACGGCACCGATACGCAAGATTGGACCGTACAGGTAACCACAAACCAGAATGCTTCAGCAGAAATTTTGTCGTACTATTTCCAGGATATACCACCTTCTGAACAACAAACCACAATTTACAACAACTCGAACAGTATATATGTCGATATCCCATCCGGGACATCGCGAGAGGAGCTTGTGGCTAATTTTGAGCTCAGTTCAGGGGCTGTGGCCAAGGTTGATGGTGTATTGCAGGAAAGTGGTACAACTGTAAATGATTTCTCAACTCCGGTTTCGTATACTGTTACTTCACAGAATGAAGCTAATGTAAGGGTCTGGACAGTGAATGTACGTTACCTCACAGGAATTGAGGCAAACATGGACGAGTCTTTTGCAATTTATCCTAATCCTGCAGCATATAGCGTTCATATAAAAACTCCAGACGGGTATACGGGTATGATTATGATAACTGATATGAATGGTAAGTTGCATAAGGTTATGCAAGCCGGTTCAGATAATGCAGAACTTGATGTAACAAATATGAGCTCCGGAGTGTATTTTGTAGTTTTCAGAAACGGCAATAAACAATTGACCAGACAGATGATTATTAAATAATAACACTTGTTTTCATGTTTTAGAGGCTGCCACAGGTAGCCTCTTTTTATATATAAAATGCGATTTCTTTATTTTGAAAATTATCTGTTTGATAGATTTTTTATTTTTACCTGATTAAATCGTAAGTGTTGATCGAACGATTTGTGGTTATCAAATGCAATAAAAACTTAAATATATGAAGCAAAATAATTACGCCATTATTATGGCTGGAGGAGTAGGGAGCAGATTTTGGCCATGGAGCAGAACAGCACAGCCAAAACAGTTTCTTGATGTACTAGGCACAGGAAAAACACTCATTCAGCAAACATTCGAGCGCATAACTCAAATATGCCCTTCAGAAAACATTCTGATTATTACAAATAAAAAATATGCTGATACCATTGCAAAACAGATCCCTCAAATGTCCGGGGAAAATATTTTAAGTGAGCCAAAGGGTAAGAACACCGCCCCGTGCATTGCTTATGGTGCATTTAAAATAAAGAAACAAAACCCGGATGCGAATATTCTTGTGGCACCTTCAGACCATATTATACTTAAAGAAGATTTATTTGCCAGGGTAGTACAGGAAGGCTTCAATTATGTAAGTCAAAACAATGTTTTGCTAACTATTGGTATTAAGCCGCATAAACCTGAAACAGGTTATGGCTATATCCAGTCAGATGCTAAAGTGATTAAAGAGGACTCAGGTAAATGGCAACTATCTTCTGTGGATGCTTTTCGTGAGAAACCGGATTTAGAAACAGCAAAGTCTTTTCTTGCCAGCGGAGACTATTTTTGGAATGCAGGGATCTTTATTTGGTCAGTGGACTCAATTTTGGCCAGTATGAAGCAGCATCTACCCGAAATGTATGGTCAATTTGAAACTTATGAGCCTGATTTCAATACCGGAACGGAAAGAAATGCAATAGAGACAATCTTTGACCAGTGCCAAAGCATTTCCATTGACTATGGTGTGATGGAAAAAGCCAAAAATGTTGTGGTAATCAGTACAGATATTGGCTGGTCTGACCTGGGTTCATGGAGTGCCCTGCATGAACTTTCAGATACAGATAGTCAAAATAACACCAGCAATAGTAATCAAACACTTTTTTATAATTCAAACAATTGTATTGTAAGGGCGCTTGACAATAAAGTGGCGGTTATTGAAGGACTGGATGATTATATTGTGGTAGAAGAAGAGCAGGCGTTATTAATTTGCCGCAAACAAAATGAGCAAATGATAAAACAGTTTGTAAAAGATGTGGGAGATAAGTTCGGAAAGAAATATGTTTAATTGATAAAAAAAGGCTGTCCAAAAAGTCAAAACTCAACGTCTATTATGAGGAGGAACGACGAAGCAATCTGTTGATTACTAAAAGAAAGAGATTAGCTGCGCTGAGCTTGCACTTCATGCTGCGGTTCCTTCACTTCGTTACCAATGACGTATCTAAAAAAGTTTCACGCAACGTTCGCAACGAAGGCGCAGCGACTGCAACGTTGGACTCGTAGCGTTCGTAGCGTATTTTTCGTGGCGATTGTGGCGTGAAATAATTTAAAAGATTTAGAATATGAATTCCAATCATAAACCTGAAAAAGTTATACGTCATTCTGCATTACTAAATTTAAGAATTTTTGCCTCTATCATATACGGGATTCTTGTAAGAAGCTGAAAATAAGAAGTGAGGGCTTCGCTTTGAGCGAAATCCTCACTAATTGCCTCTGTGTATTCTGTCATCATTCTCATTTTACCACCCCAGTTATTTGTGGTGGCGGGAACTCGGAATGACTTCTTCGAATGCTTTTTGGACAGCCTCTTTGATTAGGCTATTGTTTTACAAATTTTAGTGTGCTGACGTTGTTTGGTCCAAAGATTTTTAATACATAAACTCCTTTTTTATATGCATTCAGTGATATTGTGTGCTGATTACTGTCAATAGTTTTAGTCAATTGCTGCTTGCCACTCACATCATACAATATGACTTTATGATTCTCTGCATTATTTATTGTCAAATGATTGGTCGCAGGGTTTGGATAAATGGAGATTTTATTCTTCATATCATCAATGCCTACAGGTGTGTCTCCGGACAAGCTCAGTGTACGTGCGTTGGCATCAGTGCTTTCATGAATAATTTCATTACCAAAAGGCCCTTCCTGGGTAGGAGCATACTTTACCATAATATCAGTTTCGGCTAATGTGCCGCCACTTTGCGTAAGTGTTATGCTGTTGGTATAAGAGGTGCCATCTGTTGAAATTGCAAATGGACCATCTGAAGAGACGGTTACTACAACATTATTTGTGAGGTCGCTTCCCGAAACCGAGTAAGTTCGTACAGAGTCTTCGCCTATGGTTACCTGTCCAAAATCCATAGAAGTTTCTGAAATTACAATATTGGGCGTGTTGGGTGCAATCCCGTTTCCTGTTACCTCTACATATTGTGCAGGAGCTCCATCGCTCTCGTTGGAGATTAATCCGGTGTAATTGGACTCTGTAACCGGGTTAAATTGTACAAAAACAGTTTGATCTATGGTGCCAGATGATTGTGGAACGACAATGGAAGATGCAAAACCGCTTCCGCTTGTAGCAGAAATCATGTATCCTTCCGGAGCTGTTATTGTTAGGTCGTTAGCTAATCCAGAGGCTGTAAGATCATAAGACAATTCGCTCGATTCGTCTGTGGTAACATCTCCAAAATCAAGGCTGCTCGGGGTAACTGCCATGCTGCTGTTGATGTCAATTGTAATGGTTTTGTTCTCTGTAACTGCAATGGTTCCCTCCACAGCCTCAAAGCCTGCGGCTTCTACAGTATAGGCCAAAGAAGCGTTTGATGTGGCATATACGTCGGTAAACTGGGTTTCGCCGCTTGCGTTGGTGCTTTGACTTCCATACCCGGGAAGACTCACTGTAGCGTTTTCGATGGCTGTTGCTCCGTTTGTAACTACAAAGGTTAAATCATAAGTAGCTATGGCATCAGAAGGTAACTCTATGTAGTCGATCCAGCCACAATCACTTCCATTGCTTACTGATCCGTCTTTTTCGTATTCCCATGTAAATGTATGTGATCCCGCTGTAATGTTGTAAGAGAATTTCTCCCAGTCAGATTCACCGCTCCATATGTCTTGCTCTGTGCTGTCAATATAAAATTTAAGATAATCATAGTCTGATTCAGATGATACTTTTCTGTAAAAACTAATGGTGCCCGCTTCTGTGGTTGCGGTTAGGGTCATTGTGCTTACCTGGTCGTCGCTAATATCTCCGGATTCGACACTATAACTGCCTTCATAAGCCTGGTTGTTCGAGCGGAACCAGTCCACATCGCCACTTAAAGTGATGCTTTCAGGTATTTCTGTTTCAAAAGTAATGGCTTCTGAAGGTACGAGCGCAAAATCTACGAGATTGTTGTCTGCTGTA
>NZ_DATFKB010000127.1:0-35620 GCF_035268865.1 Salinivirga sp.
TTCAGCTGCCTCTTTGGCCATTTCAATGGCATTTCCTTCGTGATTTTCACCATCTGTGATAATAATCAGGGCTTTATTTTTCTCATCGCCGGGTGAAAATGAATTTATACCATGACCAATGGCAGCGCCAATGGCTGTACCCTGCTGGGGAATCATTTCTGTTTCGACTGACGAAATAAACATTTTAGCTGCAGGGTAGTCGGTGGTAAGAGGCAACTGTGTATAGGCTTCGCCGGCAAATACAATCAATGATATGCGGTCGTAATCGAGCCGATCGAGCAACTTTACAATAGCTCGTTTGGCACGTTCCAATCGGCTTGGCTGAATGTCGGTGGCCAACATACTTCTGGATACGTCGAGTGCTACCACCAGCTCTTTACCTTCACGCTGCACCTCTTTCATACGTGTACCAAAGCGTGGTCGGGCAATGGCCAAAATTATGGCTGCCAGTGCCAGCATTAAAAGCATGTATTTCCACCATGGCTTTGAGCGTGAGCGCATTGGTGCCATTCGGGCAATCATTTTACTGCTGGCAAAACGCTCCAGTTGCTTTCTGCCCTGTCTGCGCATAATCCAAAACAGCAGGACTAACACCGGGATGATCCACAGTAGATGTAAATATTGTATGTATCCAAACTCAAACATATTGGTTCTCTTTTTTAAGGCATTGTTCTGAATATGGTTGCTCTGAGCACAACTTCCATTAACAGGGCTATAGCGGCAATTATCGCAAACCAGATGTACTCTTCCTGTTTTTTAGCAAATGACTTGGTCTCTATCCGGGTTTTCTCCATCTGGTCGATTTGGTCATAAATTTCTTTAAGTGCACTGTTGCTGGTGGCCCTGAAATATTTTCCATCGGTCATTTGGGCCATCTCCTGCAGCGTAGCTTCATCAATCTCCACCTCCATTTGCTTATATTGGGTACCAAATGGGGTTTGTACCGGATAAGGTGCTGTTCCACGCGAACCCACACCAATGGTATAAACCCTGATTCCAAATGTATTAGCCAGCTCTGCAGCCGTAACCGGATCAATTTCGCCGCGGTTGTTCACTCCATCGGTCAGCAGGATAATAACTTTACTGTCGGCATTGCTTTCACGCAGCCGGTTTATGCTGGTTGCCAAACCTAATCCAATGGCTGTTCCATCTTCGATCATGCCACTTTTCACATCTTTAAACAGGTTCAGTAAGGTGGCATGGTCTGTGGTAAGCGGGCATTGTGTAAATGCTTCACCACTGAAAATGGTGAGCCCGATGCGGTCGTTGGGCCGCCCGTTGATAAATTGCATTGCCACATCTTTTGCTGCATCCAGACGATCGGGGCGCAGGTCGCGGGCCAGCATACTACTTGACACGTCAAGCGCCATGATTATATCAATCCCTTCGGTGGTTTGTTTCTCCCAGTTATCGGTACTTTGGGGCCGTGCTATGATTAAAATTACTGCAATTATGGTAACCATCCTCAACACCGGCAAACTATGCCTTGCCCACTCTTTTATTCTGTTGTAAGGCTGTTTGAATGCAGATAATGAACTTACCCGCAGTGTGGCATTTTGCTTTTTACGCCTGAATATATACCATGCTGCCATAGGTATCAGCAAAAGCAGCAGATACAGGTATTCAGGGTTGGCAAATGTATATCCGTTTATGCTCATTGCGCTTCGTTTTCTTTTTGATGATCTGGTTCAACAACTTGCTCTTTTGTACTGATTACAAATTGATAGGCATAATCCATGGTTCTTGAATTGTCGTCGGGTAATGGCGTAAACTTTGCAAATTTCGCCAAATCAGCCATTTCAAGAATATCCTGCACTTTTTTACTGTTCTCAGCATCGAGAATTTTATGCTGGTTGATATAATCTTCAATATATCCCGTGGTATTTTCCATGGCCGGCACATGAAACCTGTATTCCAGGTATTTACGCACAACATCTGATAAAATGCTGTAATGCAGTTTTATTTTATCTTTTTGCCATAGTTTTTTGCCCTGTAACTCATCCAGCTCACGCAAAGCAATAACATGTGGTGGTTCCTTGGGTTTTGGCGGCCCCGGCATCTCCGCTTTTTGTTTTTGCTGTTTTTTGAAATACCACCAAAGTGTAAAAACCAATGCTAAAACAAATATTATGAGCCCGACATAGATGGCATATTCATTTAAAAACTCCTTGAAGGTTAATGGTGTGGCAATGGGCTTTTTTATATCTGCAATGGCGTTGGCCGTGGAGTCAATATTGAATGTGGTCACACCAAGGTATACAGGATTGGTTCGTAAGGTATCTGTTTTTTGTCCATTATAAGAAACCGCAATACGATATGGTTTTATCTCATATGAACCAGAATCGAAACTGGTGATGATATAAGGTTTGCTTATGGTTTTCCGTCCGTTTTCCAGCACTGTATCAAAGGGCAAATCACGTATTATTTCAATTTTATCTACAAGCGTATCCATCAGTGGCGGAAAAGTAACCTTTGCATCACCGGGCACATTGGCCGAGAGGGCAAACTCCACATGATCGCCAATGAGCATCATTGAGGTATCGAGGGAAGCCTTTACCTGCGCTCCCTGGCCCCTGCCTATGCCTGGCAGTATAAATAAAAGTATTGCTATGGTTAATAGTTTACGTTTCATTATATCGGAACATTTACATTGATCGTTTCTTAAAAAACTTTACCAAAGGTTGTACATAATCCTCATCGGTTGACAAATTGACAGCATCCACACCCGATTTACGGAAGGTTGTGCGCTGATATTCCTCCAGCTCCTTCCACCATTTTTCGTATAACATTCGGTTCTTGCGACTGGATGTATCGATGGTTTTCAATTCACCCGTTTCCGGATCAGCAAATTCTACCAGCCCCATTGGTGGCATTACCCGCTCTCCGGGGTCAAAAACCCTGAGCGCTGCCACATCATGCTTTTTATTGGCTATCATAAGGGCATTATCGAAACTGCGGTCGATGAAGTCGGAAATCAGAAAAGCGGTACTGCGTTTCTTGATCATTCCGGTAAAATACTCCAGTGCATTACTGATATTTGTACCTTTTTCGGTAGGTTCAAATCTGAGTAATTCGGAGATAATGCGGAGAATATGTTTCCGGCCCTTTTGAGGTGGGATAAACTTCTCAACTTTACTACTGAACAGAATTACACCAATTTTATCATTATTTTGAATGGCCGAGAACGATAATACGGCTGCGAGTTCAGCAATAAATTCACGCTTGAAAACCGAATCTGTTCCAAAATCTTTCGACCCGCTGATGTCGATAAGTAACATCACCGTAAGCTCACGCTCCTCTTCAAAAACTTTCACATACGGATGATTAAACCGGGCAGTCACGTTCCAGTCCACATCACGAATAGCATCGCCATACTGGTACTCACGCACTTCGCTAAATGTCATTCCCTTGCCTTTGAAGGCAGAATGATACTGCCCTGCAAAAACCTGCCTGGACAACCCGCGGGTTTTGATTTCGATGTGACGAACCTTTTTTAATATATCTTGTGTTTCCAAAACAACACCATTTTAAATTACCTAATCATCTTAGCTTTTTGCTCAGCTTCTGACCGTTGATCAGAAGTACATATTTTGCGAATTATTATTCGACAAACTATGGTACCTCAACTGTATTCAGCACCTTATTGATGATATCGTCGGTTGTAAGTTCCTCAGCTTCGGCCTGGTAAGTGAGCCCAATGCGGTGACGTAACACATCGTGGCATACAGCACGCACATCTTCGGGCACCACATAACCGCGGCGCTTGATAAATGCATACGCTTTGGCTGCTTTTGCGAGGTTAATGCTGGCGCGGGGCGATCCACCGTAACTAATCATCTCCTGGAGCGATTCAAGGTTATAATCTTCAGGTGTGCGTGTAGCAAATACAATGTCCAGAATGTACTGTTCAATTTTTTCATCGATGTATACATCTTTTACCACATCACGAGCCTTAAGAATCGCATCGCGTGTAATAACCTGGCTTGCTTCGGGAAAATCTTTCAGTAAGTTTTCCCGCATAATGCGTTTCTCTTCTTCGAGTTTTGGATAATGCACAACTGCTTTCAGCATGAAACGGTCCATTTGTGCTTCGGGTAGCGGATAAGTCCCCTCCTGCTCTATTGGGTTTTGTGTAGCCAACACAAGGAAAGGCTTTTCAAGTGTAAAAGTATTTTCGCCAATGGTTACCTGTTTCTCCTGCATAGCCTCGAGCAGCGCACTCTGAACTTTGGCCGGAGCACGGTTAATCTCATCTGCCAGAATAAAATTGTTGAAGATGGGGCCTTTCTTTACCTGAAATTGCTCCTTTTTCTGACTATAGATCATGGTTCCGATAAGGTCGGCAGGTAGCAGGTCGGGTGTAAACTGAATGCGACTGAAGCCCGCATTGGTAGTTTTAGCCAGCGTACTGATGGCAAGCGTTTTGGCCAAACCCGGCACACCTTCGAGCAAAATATGACCATCGGAAAGCAGCCCTATAAGCAAACTCTCAACCAGGTGCTTTTGCCCTACAATGACCTTGTTCATCTCCATTGTGATCATCTCAACGAAAGAGCTTTCCTCTTTAATTCGTTCATTGAGCTCTCTGATGTTGGTTGTAGTATCCATAAATTCAGATTTTATTTTTAGCTATATATTTCTGAAGGACAAAAGTAACGCAATCAATTGATATATTGTACCCTCAAAAAAGTAATTTTAACGAAACTTTAACCCGGCGAGCTTTAGTTAAACCTTGTATACCCTGAAAGAAAAAACTTCATCCGTTTAAAATTTTGATTTTAATGGTCGGATGGAGCTCGCCATGATAAGTTTAATCGTCATGATTTAGGTAAATTAAAACGGCTTGAGATGCAGAGTTCAAATCCTTCAAATTAGCTAGCTCAATTATTATTTTCTTTATGAAGCGTTAAACTTCAAATTATTTGTTCAATATAAAAACATTCCCTAACCTTGCAGCATGCGTTACTTTATCAACCTGGCATACGATGGCACACATTATCACGGCTGGCAAATACAGCCCAATGCAGTATCGGTGCAACAACTTGTGAATGAGGCGCTCGAAAAAATCACCCGCGAAAAAGTCAATGTAATTGGTTGCGGGCGCACTGATACAGGTGTACACGCAAGCTATTTTGTTTTACACGTAGATTTTGACAATGAAATTAACGACCTCGATAAATTCACCTATCACCTTAATGCTGTTTTACCTAAAGACATTGTAGTGTATGAAACCAGGCCTGTGGCCAATGATCTTCATGCCCGCTTTAGTGCAACTGCAAGGGAGTATCATTACTTTTTGAGCAAAACACCACACCCCTACCTTTATCCTTTTACCAAACCACTGGTCAAAAGACCTGATATACAAAATTTACATAAAGCAGCTAAAATCATTGCGCAAAACACCGATTTTGCAAGCTTTTGCAAAGCCCACGCAGCCAATAAAACCAATATTTGCCACGTCACAGAAAGTGAGTGGATTGAAACCGATGATTTATTAGTGTACCGCATTAAAGCTGACCGTTTTTTACGCAATATGGTCAGGGCTTTGGTGGGTACGATGCTCGAAATTGCTTACGGAAAGCGTTCAATTGAAACCCTTCAGCAAGTGTTTAACACTCAAAACAGAAGTAAGGCCGGCATGTCTGCCGCACCGGAAGGGCTTTTTCTTACAGGCGTATGGTACCCCGATGATATTTTTGAACAATCATCACGGTTACCATTTCCAGTTCAATAAAGTTTTATTCTTCTTTTGTTCGCGTGAGCAACTCTTTCACATTACCTATTTCGATAAATGATGCGCCAACGCCACGTCCAAAACTACCTGCTATAACTACAACAATGTCATGATCTTGAAGATAGTTTTTCTTGATAAGCCTTGCAATACCGTGACGGATAAACTCATCCGGAGAGTTCCGTTGCTCAATATAGTTTACATGTACACCATAAGACAGAGCCAGCTCGCGCATAGTTCGTTTGCTGTATGCCATTGCAAATATGGGGCGATTTCCGCGGTAACCGGCCAGGTTGCGAATGGTGCGTCCCGATGTGGTATCGGCTACAATAGCTTGTGCTTTTAGTTGTGTGGCTGCTTTCACAGCCGATTGGCAGAGCCAGCCTGAAATTTCTGACGCCAAAATAGCAATAGGAACATCTTCAACATATAAACCTTTATTTTGCTCAACCTCCATTGCAACACTACTCATCACCCGTAAAGATTCTAAAGGATATTTTCCATAAGCTGTTTCACCGCTTAGCATAACGGCGTCGGTGCCATCATAAATGGCAGTGGCAATATCAGTCACCTCTGCCCTTGTTGGCCTCGGGTTTTCTATCATACTGTGCAACATTTGTGTTGCTGTAATAGAAATTTTACGCCGGGCCATGCTTTTTCGAATAATATTTTTCTGGATAATAGGTATACGTTCGCGCGGAACTTCTATGGCAAGATCTCCACGAGCAATCATTACACCATGTGCCACATCAAGTATTTCATCTATGTTATCTATACCCTGCTGATTTTCAATTTTAGCAATGATTTTTATGTTGCTGTTGTGTTCGTCTAAAATACGCTGCACGGCCAGCACATCCTGTTTGTTACGAACAAATGAGTGGGCAATAAAATCAAGATCGTGCTCAGCTGCAAAATGAATATATCCCTTGTCTTTTTCGCTGAGTGCTGGGAGACTCAAATGGGCCGAAGGTATATTAACGCTTTTGCGTCCTTTTATGTAACCCTGGTTTTTAACTTCGCAAAGCAGTTTATCATCAATATGTTTCAGCACTTCAAGCTCTAAATCACCATCATCGATCAATATACTGGAACCGTCGTGCACATCTTTTACAAAATCAGGATATGATACATAAATCATTTCAGAATTTGAGATACCTTCCGGGTCTCCTTTCATACAAATCTTATCTCCACCTTTTACAAATATTTTCTCATCGGATTTGGTTGTTCGAATCTCTGGGCCTTTGGTATCAAGCAAAAGCGCTATCTTATCAGAAACCTTACGTACATTTTCAATCACCTTAAGCGTATCGTCATGTGTTTG
Organism: Salinivirga sp.; assembly: GCF_035268865.1. Classification (GTDB taxonomy): domain Bacteria; phylum Bacteroidota; class Bacteroidia; order Bacteroidales; family Salinivirgaceae; genus Salinivirga. The sequence goes on from NZ_DATFKB010000127.1 coordinate 7,053, forward strand.
ATGCGCAGTATTTAAACGCACTACATTCATACCTGCATCAAACAATTCCCTTAAAAATTCGGGCTGACAGTTTAAATCAGATATTGTTGCTACAATCTTGGTCAACTTCTTCATATATTAATCTGTTTTATTTTTTTCTGTACTGTAATTTACAAAAAATCTGGTAATTAACTCATTTTTGGTTGATTTGGCTCTTTACCCAACTCAATTACTGAAGCCAAAAATAAGCCCACAAAGATAAATATGCTACCGAAAAGATAAAATGTTGTTTATATCAATACGCATCATTTTTTGCCTATAAGATCTTCAGTTTTGAACTAACTCCTCTTTATATTTTTGGTATAGCTGCTGCACAATTCCATCTGATAGGCCCATTCGTGGCACAAAAATACGCTTGCTGTTAGCATATTTAAAAGCGCGTAAAAATATTTTTGTTGCAGGTAAAATTACATCGGCCCGGTGCGGATTAAGCCTTAAAACAGCAATACGCTCATCAAAAGTAAATCGCTGAAGATAATCATACATATGCTTCAATTCATCGGCATTGATGGATTCCCCATATTTTTTACCCATCAGTTTAAAAAGCTTATTGATATTTCCCCCTGAACCAATGAGTGATATGTCTTTCAAACGCAATGCCTGTTGACGCATAAACGCCTTAAAGCGATCCACCTCAGCCTCATCTTCTTTTTGGGTAAGCATGCGGACAGTACCAATATTGAAAGACTCCTGTTCCAATTTCTGATTTTTAGAGACTACAGTAACTTCGGTACTTCCCCCTCCCACATCAACATAAATATAATCCTTTTTGGTATCAAGATATTGCGATATACCTGTATTAAAAATAATTTCGGCCTCTTGCTTTCCATTAATTATTTCGAGTTCAATGCCAATTTCTTCCTGTATTTTACGAATCAATTCCTGACCGTTTACCGCCTCACGCATTGCAGAAGTTGCTACTGCCCTGTAGTCGATAATATTGTAGGCATTCATAATATGCCGATACCCCGTCATGGCATGCAAGAGCTGATCGGATTTCATATTACTTATACGCTGACCGCTAAACACGTCTGCACCTAACCTTAATGGTATGCGTATGAGTGAGACTTTTTTAAATTTTGTTTCATCGGGGTACTCAATGGCATTCATTATGAGCAACCGAATAGCATTAGAACCGATATCAATGGCACCAAAAGGTAAAAATTTCATTTGTTTCAAACGGTTGAGTCAGCAAAAACTTGCGGGTGACTTATTTAAGGTTCTTTAAATAGGTATAATACTCAATTTGGGCACGGTGCTTCTTTTTTGCCCTGGTTTGTCTGTATTTGTTCTGCTGGTAGGCATCGAGTACCCGGGCCTTGGTATTGTCGCGCCATTGAATATCGAACATGGCACGGAGTTCTTTTTGGATCTCTTTATCGTATACCGGGCATGCTACTTCTACGCGGTGATCGAGGTTACGTGTCATCCAGTCGGCAGAAGTAATAAAATACTGTTCATCGCCACCATTGGCAAAAACAATAAACCGGCTATGTTCCAAATATTTATCTACAATACTAATACCTTCGATATTATCGCTCATTCCTTTAACGCCGGCCTTCAATGAACAGATACCACGCACAATCAACTTTATTTTAACGCCGGCTTTGCTTGCCGAATACAGATGGTTTATCATGCCCTGATCGACAAGGTTGTTAAGTTTAAGTAATATGTAGGCTGGTTTTCCGAGCCTTGCATTTTTTATTTCCGTTGATATCTGTTGCATAAATTGCTTGCGCATACTATATGGAGAAACCACCAAATGCCTGTAATTAAAGCGTTTGTAGTTATGCTTGAGGAACTCAAATATTTTTGTTACTTCTGCGGCAAGATGCCTGTTGGTTGTAAATAAACCTTCGTCGCAATATACATTGGACGTGCCTTCATGGAAATTTCCCGTTCCAATGTATGCAAAGCTTTTTATACGCCCCTGTTCCTTGCGGTGAATAAGTGCAATCTTTGAATGTACCTTCAATCCTGGCACACCGTGAATTACGCGTACACCTGCTTCCGATAATTTCTCAGACCAACGGAGGTTGGCTTTTTCGTCAAACCTGGCAAGCAATTCAATGAGCACTGTGACGCGCTTGCCATTTTTGGCTGCATTAATCAATGCATTAATGACTTTCGACCGGTCGGCAACACGATAAAGTGTAATTGATATAGAAATTACCTGCGGATCAACAGCTGCTTCCCTTAACAAATCTATAAAATGATTAAATGTTTGGTAAGGGTAATGCAGCAGGATATCGCGCTCTCGAATAACCTGCATTATACTTTTATGCACATCCACATGTCTGTGCACCAGGGCGGGTGGATTATGTATTTCCAGCTCATTATCAACTGAGGGAAACTTAATAAAATCTTTGAAATTATGATAAATGCCACCCGGAATCAGGTTATCGTCATCGTCAAGTTCCATTTGTTTTGTGATAAACCGGTAAAGGTCAGGTGGCATGCGCTCATCATAAACCATACGTACAGGCTGGCCTTTGCGACGTTCTTTTAAAGATTTGGCCATTTTTTCCATAAAACTCATGGAAATGTCATCATCGATATCGAGCTCGGCGTCCCGTGTAATTTTGATTGTATAGGCTTCAATTTTATCGTATTCGAACATAAAAAAGATGTCATCAAGGCAATACCTGATAATATCATCTGCGATAATGATATAAGTATCCTCTTCAAGCCCCTTACGTTTGGGTAGCACAACAAACCTGGGATTACTTCCCACGGGCACTTCAAGCAGAGCATATCGTGTTTTACGAGGTCTGTTTTCCACGGTCATTTTAACAGCCAGATAAATGGCCTTATCCCTAAGGTAAGGAAAAGATTTATCTTTACTGAGCATTATTGGCACAATGAGCGGACTAAGCTCCGATGTAAAATAGTCGCGGGCAAATGGTCCCTGCACACTATCCAGCTGTAATTCATCGATCACGTGAACCCCTACAGCATCAAGCTCACGAAGCAAACGCTCATATATGGACTGAAAACGCTCCTGAAGCGACATAACAGTTTTCTGAATTTGGTCGAGCACTTCCTGGGGGGTCATGTCGCCCAAAACAATTTTTGACTGCTTTCCGATATCCACCAGGCGACGCATTGTAGCTACGCGTACACGAAAAAATTCATCGAGGTTGTTTGAAAAAATACCCAGAAAACGCACACGTTGAAGTAAAGGATTGCGTTCATCATCGGCCTCCTGTAAAACCCTTTCATTAAACGAAAGCCAACTAATTTCACGATTTATAAATCTGCTCTCCTTTTTTACTTTCTGCATGTGTTAATTTGAGTTTATGAGATGGAAAAATACAAAATGCAAAAATAACCAACAAATATAATCTGAATATTATAGGATACGTTACCTTTACGTTAATTGCATAAAAAAACCACCCTTAAAGAAGAGTGGTTTAAGAAATTCTTACTGGTTGGTTTATTGAACAATTAGCTTTTTAACTTTTTTATCGTTGATTACTACATAATATAACCCTCTTGTTAAATTTTGTGAATCTCTGATCTCCTGCATGCTTGATGAATATACTTTGAAAGTATCGTCATTGTCCAAACCTCTTATTTTCCATGCTGCCCCTGCACGCAATGGTTGGGGATAAATTCTGTAATCTTTAGCATTCACTTCAGTTGAAAGCACTCTTAAAGTTTCAGTAGTTCCGTCAAAATCTGTCTGTATAAGTTTAATATAGATTTGGCCGTTCGATTCTGAGTTAAAGCTGTACTCATAATTGGTCAGGGTACTTTTTGTTCCATTTCCTGCAACTCTGTCCAGCTCTTCCCAGTTATTCATATCCCGGCTTATATACAGTGTAAAAAAGTCGTTATTGGTTTCTGTTGCTGTGGTCCAGGTTACAGTAACTTCAGCTTCTTCTGATTCTATATCAGCGCCAAGCAGCTCGACGGGAAGCGGATTATTATAGTTATTATCGTTTCCTGAACTTAAAGTACCGGATCCGCCATCTACCGTACCGGTAAATGATCCACCAACATTTACTGTTCCATCAATGGTTACATTGGCCTGATCGGGTGCTGTAAAGTCTCCGTCTATTTGCACATTACCATCAAGTGTTATGTCAGAATTGTTGCTTACATTCACATCGCCACTCACATCCAATATTCCTGTCGAATTAACAGTAAATGCACCATTATTACTTACAGAAATGTTATTCAAAACATTCAAAACACCATCAAGGTTAAGCGTAGCATTATTTTCTACGTTTAAGTTATCAGCATTTACTGTAACCCCTTCCACGATATTTAGTACGGATTTGTTACCCAATGTGATGTCGTTATAATTGGCATCAGAGCTAATAGTAACGGTACTGTTATTAGGCACATCTAAATCCTGTGCAACAGATCCTAAAAAACTAAATACCAGTAGTAATGTGATGAAAGGTTTCATTTTAATTTATTTAAATTGTTCAGTGTCTAATACGCCTGAAACATCAAAGAGTTTACCAATTTCAGCCTACTTTGACGAATGAATCAAATGCTTTGACGAAATAAAAAAACACCGCAGAATAATCCACGATGTTTTTTTGCAGATAAGGTAAATGAGATTATTTCTGGTACATAGCATCATCGATGTCTACATTAACATCAATGCTTTTAATCTTAATTTCCATAGGTTGCGGCATCATACCTGATGATACAATTGTGTGTGGATACAATACACCACCAACTGGTTTGTAATCCTTCATTTGTTGTACTTGTTCCATTTCGCCACGCTGGGTTTCAATGGTCTTTTTGGTCATCACTTTCAAACCCGAGTTTACATCATAATAGTCGAAATGTGAATCGCCTGACGGGCTGGTAACTTTTACTTTATACACTTCTTTCCCGTCGATATCCTCGAGTGCAATAAGCTCTAATTCATACCCAAGTTCGTCATATTTCAAAGATTTGTGCATTTGACTCTCGCGTTTCAATGCTTTAAGCTCTTCACCTTCAAAATCTTTTTCGCCCTGCATGCCAGTCATGAAACCATTTTCACCATCATAAACCTGTTTACTGACAAGCATTCCATTCATTTTGGTTTCATTAATCATTTTATCAGGTGCTTCCTTAATCATTATGGTTTCAATGGTCCTGCCCTGCATTTGCATTTCAGCCAACTGCTTAACTGATTTTATAGCTTTAAGTTTAGTTGCACCGCCACGGGCATCAACATATTTAGCAACTACTTTTTCAGCGGTAAGACCTTCCGGAAGGGTTTTATTGTCATCTACTTCGTTACCCCAGGTATCATAAATTTTAACTTCGCCATCGCTGTCGAACTTCTTAAGCGTCTTCTTGAGCGCAGCTTTATCTCCGGCAACTATAATGTGACTGTTTTCGGGTTTGATATATTTTTCAGCCATTTCGGTTACCTGATCTACTGTTACAGCGTTAAGCTTTTTAAGGTATGTATTATAGTAATCTGAGGGCAGGTTATAACGTTCTGTATTTAGCGCAAAACGTGCAATGGTGCGCGGAGATTCCATAGCACGGGCAAAAGAACCTGTTTGAACATTTTTAATCATGTTTAAATGTTCTTCGGTAACAGGATCAGCTGTCATGCCCTTCATCTCATTAAGAAACTCGGCAACTGCGCTGTCAGTTACTTCAGTTCCTACCTCAGCCCCTGCATTAAAATAACCTACCAGGTCATTTTTTGAAAGCTGACTACGGGCACCATATGTATAGCCTTTATCTTCTCGTAGGTTTTGCATCAAACGGCCTGAGAATACACCTCCACCAAGCGCTTCATTCATTACGGTTGCAGGAATTGCATCTTTGTCACCGGGTTTAAGTTCAATAGGGTAAGTAATTTTTATTACAGATTGAACAGCACCATCTTTATTTGCGATGGCAACCTGGTTGCCTTTTGGGGGCTGAGGTTGGTCATACTCATGGGTTGGCACCTCACCTTTTTCCCAATCGCCAAAATATTTGGTGACAAGTTTTTTGGCCTGACGCTTTTTAATATCACCAACTACTACCATATAGGCGTTATTGGGTTTGAAATAGGTGTTATAGTAGTCTAAACACATTTCACGTGTGATATTTTCAACACTTTCTTCAGTGGTAACCTCGCCGTAAGGATGGTTCTTACCATACCTTAAAACTTTGGCCACATTATTTGCCATTGCCCCTGGGTCAGATTTCTGTGTAGAAAGACCTGACTTGGTTTGTTTGATATATTTTTCCAGCTCTTCTTCAGGAAAAGTCGGGTTTAAAGCTACATCAGCAGCAATTTTAAGAAAATCTTCTGTGAATTTCGACATGGTGGATCCGTAAAACCCATTGCTATTTGTAGATAAACGGGCACCCAAATAATCAATTGCTTCGTCGATCTCCTGTTTGCTGCGGTTTGCTGTACCTGTACGCATGAGGTCACCTGTTGCACTTAAATATCCAACTGCTTCTTTTTCTAAAACAGGGTCATCATCAAGGAACAGTTGAAAAGAAACTCTGGGTACTTTATGATTTTCGACCAAAATAATTTTTAGCCCGTTATCTAACTCAAAAGTTTTAGATTCTTCAATTTTAATTTCGGGTGCCGGACCAGCTTCTGGCCTGACACTTCTATCGAGCTGAGCTGATAAATTCAGTCCGCTGAATAAGATTATTACTGAAAATATGCTTGTTAAAAACTTCATGTCTTATTGGTTTTTTTGTTTTTGTGATTCTGGTAAATAATAAAGCACAACGCGATTATCTTTGGTCAGATACTTCTTTGCAGCTTCTTTGATATCGGCTTTAGTTACAGCTCTGTATTTTTCAATTTCAGTATTAACCAAATCTGTGTTCTTAAAGTAAGTATAGTTTCTTGCAAGCGCATTGGCACGAGAGTATAAACGGGCAGAGCCATTTACAAATTCGCTTTCAACCTGGTTTTTCAACTTTTGAAACTCGCGGTCATCAATTGTACCATTCTTCACAGCTTCTATTTCAGCATTCATTGCATCTTCAAGCTTTTGCGGATCGACACCCATATTGGGTAGCGCAAATGTCAAAGCAACGGAAGGGTGTTCAAATGGCATTGGGAAGAGGTTTACTGCCATAGCCAGTTCTTTCTCATCCACCAGCTTTTTGTGTAAGCGTGAACTTTGTCCGCCAGAAAGCATTTTGGCTAATAAATCTACGGCATAATAGTCTTCACTACCCATTGCTGGTGTGCGGTAAGCCTGAATGATGGCTGGTAACTGAATTTGGTCGTAAACAGTGTCACGTACTTCACCGCCAAGTGGAGGCTCATTGGCTTCCGGACGGCGAATATCCTCAGTCCCTTTTGGGATGGTACCGTAATATTTTTCAATGTATTGCTTGGCTTCATCCTTCTCAAAATCTCCGGCTAGAACCAATACTGCATTATTTGGCACATAAAACATATCATAAAACTCCTGAAATTCGTGATTTTCGGCAGCTCTAATATGCTCAGCATCGCCAATTGTAGTCCAGCGATAAGGATGCTCTTTAAATGCACGCTTCATGGTTTGAATCATGATATCGCCATATGGGCGGTTATCATAACGTTGTTTTTTTTCTTCAATCACAACTTTCTTTTGTGTGGCAATACCAACAGAGTCTACTTTAGCGTGAAGCATACGTTCTGCTTCGAGCCATAGACCCAGCTCAAGCTGGTTTGAAGGCATGATTTCATAGTAATACGTACGATCATTGCTGGTATTAGCATTCAGTGTACCTCCTGCTTTTTCAACAATTTCTGAGTACTCACCACGATCAATGTTTTTGGTACCTTCAAACATGAGGTGTTCAAAGAAATGGGCAAATCCGGTGCGAGAAGGTTTTTCGTTTTTCGATCCTACGTGATACATCACGCTAATGGATACAATTGGAGCAGTGTGATCCTGATGAAGTATCACATGTAGTCCATTATCGAGGTCATACTCTTCGAACTCGATTTCGTCTGATCCGGCAAGGGCAATTAGGCCGGGTACAAACAATAAGGTTAATAATCCAAACAGTTTTTGTCGCATAATTCTAATTTTTGATTCTTCAAATTAATGTATTTATAGTTAGTTGTTATCTGCTTCGTAATCGAGTATATCACCTGGCTTGCATTCAAGCTCCCGGCATATAGCTTCCAGTGTAGAAAACCTAATAGCCCGGGCTTTACCGCTTTTAAGAATGCTTAAATTGGCCATACTTATATTGACTCTTTCCGATAACTCGGAGAGCTTCATTTTTCGCTTTGCCAACATTACATCCAAATTCGTAACTATAGCCATCATGCTCAATTTACACAGTTAATTCGTTATCTTTTTTCAATTCTACTCCAAAACGGAATATCTCAGCCAAAACTAAAATAATGAGCCCCCACAATAGTGAAATAATGATTTCCATATCAAACATTATTTTTACTTCACGGCCCTCAAAAGCAATTTGTGAAATAACCCCATACTTTGTGACAAAAAAGAATATTAGTTGCCAAAAAGACCAAATAAAAAACGCCAGGGCTATTTGCCGTATCCGCATTACATAACGCAATTTAAACGGATAATCGCTTTTCAGGTGACGGTGCATCGACCTAAAAATAAACCACAACTGGCTTATACCGTAGAGCCCAATAAAAAACAAGCCCAAAAAATGAACCTGTGCATATATTAAAAACCAATTCGGAGCTTCTGTTATGATTAATGAAACACTGAGGTCAGATGTTTTTCCAATGATTTGTTCGCCTGCGCTAGTCAACAACTTTATGCTATGCTCAGCAGCTAAGGGCAAATCAATAGGTACTGCAGTTACATCTTTGGTTGTGCTTATTACCATGAGAACTGTATAGAACAATATTCCCAGTAAAGAAATAACCAAAAAGGCAGATAGCAGGAAGTATATACTGCCAACTAAACGTTTGTAATTTTTGTTGCTTTTCATTTGGAGTAGGTGATTGTTTTCATTCACCAAAACTAACCCTGATATTTCTCAATTAAAAAATTTTAACGACAAATATACATTTATTATCGATAAACAATAAAAATTTAACGTTTTTTAACTTTTTATTTTATTGAAAAAGGTCATAAAAGTAGTTTTTGTCTAACAATAATTTTTTTATGTATTCAATTATGCAAATATTTACAGTTGCTTTAAATCATTTCGAACTAAAAACATATTAAAATGAACTGGATTGACCTTACCATTTTTATTGTTTACATGATCCTTATGCTTGGCGTTGGTCTTTATTTTTTAAGGAGGAATAAATCGGCCGATGACTATTACGTAGGTGGTCGCACCATGAGCAAATGGCATATTGGTCTTTCAGTTGTAGCCACCGATGTGGGTGGTGGCTTTAGTATCGGACTGGGTGGACTGGGTTTTGTTTTAGGGCTCTCCGGCAGCTGGATGTTATTTACTGGTCTCCTGGGTGCCTGGCTAGCAGGTACCTTTTTAATTCCAAAAGTTTACCCACTGGCCAAAACGGAAAATTTTCTAACATTTCCGCAACTGTTAAAACATAGTTTTGGAGCTCCGGCTGCATTTATTGCCGGGCTTATCTCAGCTATTGGTTATTTAGGTTTTACAAGCTCACAAATACTGGCGGGAGCTAAACTTGCATCGGCATCATTTGTTGATCTGGGCATTAACGAAGCACTGATAATAATGGGTGTTATTGCGGTTGTTTACACTTTTATGGGAGGACTGAAAGCCGTTATCTATACCGATACTGTGCAATGGATTATTTTACTTGCCGGCCTCATTGGTATTGGCATTCCGCTCGGATACTTTTATCTGGGCGGATGGGAAGCAATTAAAGATGCCCTGCCAAATGAATTTTTTGCTTTTGACAATATTACATGGCAACAAATAGTGAAATGGCTGGTCACCATAATTCCCATCTGGTTTGTAGGAATGACGCTTTATCAGCGTATTTATGCTTCAAAATCGGCCAAAGAGGCCAAACGCGCCTGGTACATTGCCGGGGTTTTCGAATACCCGCTTATGGCTTTCATGGGTGTAATTATAGGGTTATTTGCCCGTATTGCCTTTATGAACAATGACTTTGAAGCCCTGGGTTTTCCTGCCACAGGTGCCATTGATGAAGAAATGGGCTTGCCGCTCTTCCTTCGCACAATTCTACCTCCGGGCTTAATGGGATTAATGATGGCAGCATACTTTTCAGCTATTATGTCAACAGCAGACAGCTGCCTCATGGCGTCTTCAGGGAACATTATTACAGACATACTGAAACTACCAGCCCAAAATTCCAAAAGATACATGCGAATTGGCCAGGCAATTACATTAACCATTGGTGCTTTAGCCCTGCTTCTTGCACTGCAAATGCAAAACGTGCTTGAACTGATGCTCTATTCTTATGCTTTTATGGTAAGCGGGCTCATAGTTCCGGTACTGGCCATATTTTTCTGGAAAACAAAATCGCCACATGCAGCAATCAGCTCAATGGTGGCTGGTGGTGGTACAACCCTGAGCCTTATAATTGGAAAGTTTGATTTACCGCTGGGGCTCGATCCTAATATTTTTGGTATTAGTGCAGCATTCCTCGTTTATTTTATAGTGGTTGAAGTAGAAAAAAGATTAAAATAAAACACTGGTAGGTTACTGATTTGTTGTAGCATGTGATAAACCTAATTATAGCGCACATGCCCCAACAATTTCTATAATCCTTTCATGCTGGCTAAAAGAAGGCGTACTACTTTCAACTGACTAAAAGTCAGAATTTCTAAGTAAAAAAGAATAATGTTCAACCCATTGAATATAGGTTGAAAAATCTTATTTTTGCACAATTTTTAACTTAAATCAGGTACGCATGTCATTTATTGAAAATAAAATCCGTTTCGAAGGGCTTACATATGATGATGTAACTTTAGCCCCGGCCTACTCTGAGATTAACCCCAAAGAAGTAGACCTTACGACCCGCTTTTCCAGAAACATTATGCTGAAAAGCCCAATTGTTTCGGCGGCAATGGATACTGTTACTGAGGCTCCCATGGCAATCGCAATTGCGCGAGAAGGTGGCATTGGGGTAATTCATAAAAACATGACCGTTGCCCAACAAGCCAAACAGGTTAAAATGGTAAAAAGAGCAGAGAACGGAATGATCATCGACCCGGTAACCATAAAAAAAGATGGCACAGTGGGCGATGCACTAAACCTGATGAAAGAGTACAAAATTGGTGGTATTCCAGTGGTTGATGAAAATAAAACTTTTATAGGAATTGTTACCAACCGTGATTTAAGATTTGAAGCTAAGTTGGGTCGCAAAATTGATAAGGTTATGACTTCAGAAAACCTGATTACGACCAGGCAAAATATCGACCTGGAAAAAGCGGCTGACATACTTAAAAAGCACAAAATAGAAAAACTACCGGTTGTGGATGAATCCAACAAACTGGTAGGCCTCATTACATACAAAGATATCTTCAAGGCCAAAGACCGCCCAAATGCATGCAAAGACGAATTTGGCAGCCTGCGTGTGGCAGCGGCAATTGGCGTAACCGATGACAGCATGGACCGTGCCGAAGCACTTGTAAACGCCGGTGTTGATGCCATCATTATTGATACGGCACACGGCCATACAAAGGGTGTTATTGACCTGCTCAAAAAGGCCAAAGCTAAATTTAAAGACATTGACTGGGTTGTAGGCAACATTGGCACGCCGGAGGCAGCTGTTGATCTTATGAAAGCTGGAGCTGATGCTGTAAAAGTAGGTATTGGCCCCGGTTCAATTTGTACCACCCGGGTTGTAGCCGGTGTTGGCGTACCGCAACTCTCCGCCGTTTATGAAGCAGCTGAAGCATTAAAAGGAAGCGGCGTACCGGTAATTGCAGATGGTGGTCTGCGTTATTCGGGAGACATAGTAAAAGCCCTGGCGGGTGGAGCAGACAGCGTAATGGCAGGCTCACTCTTCGCCGGAACAGAAGAAGCTCCCGGAGAAACCATCATTTACAATGGCCGGAAATTTAAAGCCTACCGCGGTATGGGCTCAGTAGAAGCAATGAATGAAGGTTCCAAGGACCGCTATTTCCAGGCAGAGGAGGACGATATTAAAAAATTGGTGCCCGAAGGAATTTCAGGCCGCGTGCCTTATAAAGGAACTGTGGGTGAAGTAATGTATCAAATGTTTGGCGGGCTAAAAGCTGGTATGGGATATTGTGGCGCTAAAAATATTGAAGAACTCAAAAACGCATCATTTGTCCGCATTACCTCAGCAGGTGTAATTGAAAGTCACCCACACGATGTCAGCATAACTCGTGAAGCACCAAATTACAGTCGGTAATAAATTAATGAGATTAGATAATAAAAACGTCACTTTAGAGTTATATTGCTGATAAAGACTTTGCTAATTTGTATCAAACCATGCCAAAGTGAAGCTCACCATCTGAAGAATATCAGCAAATTAGCTGAAATCAATGGTTGTGTTTCACTTTCGTCTTTTTGATACAATGAAAAAGCAATGGCATTAAAACGACAATATTCAACCTGTTTTGAGATATTTTTGTTAAAAAATATGTAGGTTTGACATCCGAATTAAAATAATAAATATGTTTACAATGAAAAGATTAGTGCTTATTACATTACTGCTGGTTATCACATCAATTTATGCTCAAGGGCAAAAAGATGTTATTTTGCAAATTGACGATGAGCAAGTCACGCTGGAAGAATTCAAACGTATTTATTTTAAAAATAATAAAGACTCTGCTCTAACGAAGGAATCCTTGGAAGAGTATCTGGAATTATTCATCAATTTCAAGCTCAAGGTGCATGAAGCAAAAGCATTGGATCTTCATAAGCAAGACAAATTCGTAAAAGAACTTGCCACATACCGTCAGCAACTGGTTAAACCCTATTTAACAGATAGCGCAACTGACGAACAATTGATCAGGGAAGCATATGAGCGGATGAAATACATTGTACGTGCAAAGCATATACTGTTCAAAGTACCGCAGAAAGCCAAACCCGCCGACACATTAAAAATTTACAACCAGGCAAAAGAGGTATTGGCAAAACTGAAAAACGGTGCCGATTTCGAAAGCATGGCCAAAAAGCACTCCATGGATCCGTCAGTGCGCTACAATAACGGTGATTTGGGCTATTTTTCAGCATTTAAAATGGTTTATCCCTTTGAAAATGCAGCATTCAGTTTAGATAAAGGTGAGATAAGTAACCTTGTACGTACTAATTTTGGGTATCATATTATCAAAGTAACCGATCGTATACCAGCTCCCGGAACCGTAGAGGCAGCGCACATTATGATCAGGTTACCACAGAGTGCCACATCCGAACAGGCAAAAGCAGCTAAATCGCGAATAGAAGAATTATACAACAAACTCGAAGCCGGTGCCGATTTTGCCGATGTGGCAAGCAAACACAGCGAAGATCCACAAACAGCAAAAAAAGGGGGACAGTTACCCAAATTCACTCCGGGACGTATGCTGCCAAACTTCGAAGAAAAAATATTCAGCCAGCAAGAAGGAACATATTCTGAACCCTTCAGAACAAAAGTTGGGTGGCACATTGTAAAACTTATCTCGAAGCAACCAACCGAGCCTTTGGCAAAAATTCGCCCGCAAATCAAAAGAAAACTATCGAAAACAGCCAGGGCCAACCTGAGTAGAAAAAAAGTAGTGCAACGGCTTAAAAAGGAGTATAACCTGCAGTGCAATAAAAAGGTTATGAACGAACTAGCCGCCGCAATCAATAACGATAGTCTGATAAACAAGAAATGGTATTTAGACCAGGAAATAAATATGGATGAGGTGCTATGTACATTTGCAGATAATGAGACACTAAAAGTTGGCGAGCTTGCTCAATATTTAAAAAAACGCGCTAAGCAAACTAAAAAGGATGCAGAGCAATTTATCAGCAGGCAAAAGAATAACTTTGTTAACAACAAAATCATTGATTACGAAAAAGCACACCTGGAGGAAAAATACCCGGACTTTGCCTGGTTAATGAAAGAGTATCATGATGGTATTCTGTTGTTCAATATAACAGACAGCGTAGTGTGGAAAAAAGCGGTTAAAGATACAACTGGCTTAAAAGCATATTATGAAGACCATAAAAATGAATACATGTGGGATAAACGCATGCAAGCTGAAATAATTGAAGTGAGTCCTTCATATAAACTCCGAAAAACAAAAAGGATAATTAAAAAGCACTATAAAAAAGGTAGTAAAGACCAAATAGAATCGCATTTGCACAATACTTATGAAGATACTACCATAAATGTTATTTTCGACTCCGGTATTTATGAAAAAGGCACAAACAAATATGTTGATGCCACAAATTGGGAAACAGGTTTACATTTAGCAGAAGAACTTGATAATAAACAAATCTTCATTTACAACGACAAAGTTCTTGAGCCACAACCTAAAGCATTCAGCGAGATAAAGGGACTTGTAACTGCCGATTATCAGAATTACCTGGAACAAAAATGGATAGCGTCGCTGCGTGAAAAGTATGACGTTGAGGTTCATGAAGAATTACTCGATAAACTATTAAATTAATTGATATGCGCATTTTTTGGGCAATCTTTTTACTTACATTTATTTTCTCATCATGCCGGTATGGAAATGGTGACGAAAATGCACTGGCTACCTACAAAAATGAGGCACTCTATTTGTCAGATATTGAGCAGTCTTTTCCCGAAAATATGGAAGAAGAGGACAGTGTTAAATTGCTGAAAAAAATTGTAGACAACTGGCTCTCGCGCCAGTTACTCTACGACAGAGCTATGGGCCACCAGCTGCACGACGAGGACGACATAGAGTATAAAGTTGAAAAGTACAAGCAAAACTTAATCATTCACCAATACAAATCGCAGCTGTTAAGTGAAAAAATAGACACCACAGTTACCCTTCAGCAGATAAAAGAATATTACGATAACCATAGTGATGAATTCAGATTAAGAGAAAACATCGCCCGGGTATATTTTGTAAAATTGCCCAAATCTATCCCCAATGCATACAAAGTAAGACAATGGATGCAAAGCAGTGATAATGAAGATAAGCTTATCGAATTAAAAGAATTCTCATATCAAAACGCCAGATTCTACGATTTTGACAATCAATGGATCGATTTTGAATCAGTAAATAACTTTTTACCAGAAAAAGTTGAAGACGAGAAAGCCTTTTTAGAGCGTTATCGTATTTATCAGAAGCGCGATAGCTTATATTGGTATTTTCTACGCATGAATGAATACCTGCTTAAAGGAGATATCCCTCCAATGGATTATATTATCTCCGATATTCGCCAAATAATACTAAGTAAGCGAAAAATAGACTACATAAAGCAACTGGAGAATAACCTGAAAAGAGAAGCACAGAATAATAAAAAAATAAAAATCAATATTTAACCTATGTGGAAAAGAGTAACAGTTTTATTAATCGCATTTATAGCAAGTCAGTCGTTTGTATTGGCACAAAATAAAATGTTGGATGAGGTAGTAGCGATTGTAGGAGACCGCATTATTTTAGATTCCGACATTGAGAAGCAGGCCATTCAATACCGCCAGCAAGGTTATTATAGCGGGGGAGATGTAAAATGTGAAATACTGGAAGAGCAATTATATCAAAAAATGCTGCTTAATCAGGCAGAAATTGACAGTATAGAGGTAACTGAATCAGAGGTAGAATCGGCAATGCAACAGCGCATACAATATTTTATTTCGCAGTTGGGCTCGGAACAAAAACTCGAAGAATTTTATGGCAAAAGCGTCGTAGAAATTAAAGAGGAATTTCGCCCGCTAATCGCTGATCAAATGAAAAGCCAACGTATGCAGACAGAACTTACCAAAGATGTGGACATCACTCCCACTGAAGTACGTAATTTCTATAACCAAATCCCGAAAGACAGTTTACCATTAATTAACACTAAACTCCAGTTACAACAAATCGTCAGGTACCCCGAAATTAGTGAAGTAGAGGTACTGGCTGTTAAAGAGCGGCTGCAAAAGTTCAAAAAACGTATTGAAAGCGGAGAACGATTCGCCACACTTGCTGCATTGTATTCTGAAGATGAAGGAACGGCCGCAAAAGGCGGGCAGCTTGGATATGTTGGCCGCGGAGACCTTGTACCTGAATTTGCTGCTGTGGCTTTTAAGCTGGAAAAAGGACAAATAAGCCGCATTGTAAAAACAGAGTATGGGTATCACATCATTAAACTAATCGACAGAAAAGGAGAAAAAATAAATTGCCGGCACATTCTGTTAAAACCCGAAGTGAAACCTGAGAAAAAAGTACAGGCGCAGAAATTTCTTGACAGCGTGCGAAATAAAATAATTAACGACACTTTAGAATGGGTAGAAGCAGCCAGAATGTACTCTGATGACGAAGATACCCGCACAAACGGTGGTTTATTAATCAATTACCAGGATGGCTCAAGCCAGTTTGAAAAAGACCAGGTTGAGCCATCAATAGCATATGCTATAAAGGACCTGAACCCGGGTGATATTTCAAAACCTTTTGAAGCAGAAGACGACAAAGGCAAAACACTTTACAAAATAGTACGCATTAAGTCACGTGTTAAGGCGCATACAGCCAATATGCAAGACGATTATCAGGCAATTCAGGAAATGGCGCTTCGCAAGAAAAAAGAAGAATTTGTGACCGATTGGATTGAGAAAAAGCACGAAAATACTTACATACGCATTTCAGATAAATATAAGGATTGCGCATTTAAATATAAATGGCTAAAGTAAACAGAGATGCAATACAACTCAGATAAAGAAGCTGTTGATGCCCTTGGGCAATACAATCAAAAGCTGGACAGAGAGATACATAAAGTAATTGTCGGGCAAAACAAAGTTGTTGAAGATATTATACTAAGTATCTTTAGCGGAGGCCATACCCTACTGGTAGGCGTTCCGGGACTTGCTAAAACGCTTCTTGTAAATACCATTGCAAAAGCTCTTGGCTTAAATTTTAAACGCATACAGTTTACACCTGACCTGATGCCTTCAGATATTATCGGAACAGAGATACTTGATGAAAACAGGGCTTTTAGGTTTTTAAAAGGACCCGTTTTTAGTAATATTATTCTGGCCGATGAAATTAACCGTACACCTCCAAAAACGCAATCGGCCCTTTTGGAGGCAATGCAGGAAAAAGCGGTTACTGCAGCCGGAAAAAGTTACCAACTCGAAGCCCCATTCTATGTTTTAGCAACTCAAAACCCCATAGAACAGGAAGGAACATATCCTTTACCCGAAGCACAACTCGACAGGTTTATGTTCAACATTAATCTCGATTACCCAGATTACGATGATGAAGTGGAAATTGTAAAAGCAACCACTTCTGAGATAACCAATAATGTGGAGAAGGTAATCGACAGGGAAAGCATTATATTCTTCCAGCAACTTATCAGACGTGTACCTGTGAACGACAGCGTTGTAAAACATGCCGTTTGGCTCACAACCCAATCGCGCCCGGGCACACCCGATGCTCATAAAATAACAGATGAGTATATTACATGGGGCGCTGGGCCAAGAGCCTCGCAATACCTTATTTTAGGAGCAAAAGCCCACGCAGCTTTACACGGAAAATATTCGCCCGACAATGAGGATGTAAATGCTGTAGCAAAGCCGGTATTTCGTCACCGGCTGGTGAAAAACTTCAAAGCAGAAGCTGAGCAAATAAACCTTGATGACATCATCGATGAGCTAATTAAAAACAAAAAATGAACAAAGTAGCTCTTCTATTAATCGTATTTACATTATTT
The DNA here is from genome assembly GCF_035268865.1 of Salinivirga sp. Lineage (GTDB taxonomy): Bacteria > Bacteroidota > Bacteroidia > Bacteroidales > Salinivirgaceae > Salinivirga. The sequence goes on from NZ_DATFKB010000127.1 coordinate 24,786, forward strand.
GGCAGTTTCCGGGGTTATACACAAGAGGATACTGTAAAAGCCTCACGTGTAAATCTTGAAGATGCAGATTACATCGGTATCAGTAAATTCATTGCTCAAAATGCCAAAAGGATTATAGGTAACGTGGAGCTTAGACAGGATGATATTGTTATGTTTTGCGATAGCGCATATTTTTATGCCAGACAAAACAATTTTAGTGCATTTGGCAATGTGCATCTGATCAAAGGGGACTCTATTGAGGTATTTAGCGATACCCTTTACCATTTAGGTAATGAAAAAAAATCTAAATTCCGGGGCAATGTTACAATGCTCGATAAAAATGTAAAGCTTTACACAGATTCGCTCAACTATGATATGATGAGCAATACAGCATATTACTTCAATGGAGGTAAAATTGTAGATTCAGCCTCTACACTGGAAAGTATGCTGGGCCATTACTACACCAACCGTGAAACTTTTTTCTTTAAGGATTCGGTAGTGGTTACTACTGAAAAATACACGATGCATACCGATACGCTTGAATATCATACAAGATCGAATATGGCCATTTTTAGAGGTCCGACAACCGTTTTGAGCGATAGTAATAAACTTTATGCAGAACGTGGATGGTACGATACAGAACGCGACATAGGGCGCATAAACCAAAATGCAAAATATATTAACGAAAACCAAACACTTGACTGCGATACCCTATTCTACAATAGAAACAAAGGCTATGGAGAAGCTTTCTCCAACGTAGTGCTAAAAAGCCTGAAAGACAGCATTCATTTGACATCAAATTATGCCTATTACGATGAGAGAAATGAATCGTCCATAGCTACCGACAGTGCTACACTCATACAAATTTCGGCCTCCGATACCACCTATTTACATGCAGATACCCTCCGGTCCTTTGTGGATACTGCAGATGGAACTGTAAGAAATATTTTTGCCTATTACAAAGTACAAATGTTCAGCGACAATGTGCAACTCAGGTGCGACTCAATTGCATTTTCATTCAAAGACAGTATTGTCAGACTTTTTGGCAACCCCGTAATATGGTCAGACAGCAGCCAGCTTAAGGCCAACCATATGCATTTCCAAATTGTAAACAATGAACTTGAAAAAATCTTCCTTAAAGAGAATGCCATAATAATTTCTGAAAAAGATACCCTGTATTACAATCAAATAAAAGGCTTTGAAATTACCGGTGACCTGGAGGCTCATGAACTTAAACATGCCGTAGTAAATCGCCGCAGCGAAACCATTTATTACCTCGAAGAAGAGGGCCAAATAAACAGCATGAACAAAACACGCTGTCGCAAAATGGATGTTTATTTTGAAAATGGGCAGGCCCAAAAAGTGGTATGGATTAGTGAGCCAAAAGGCAAAGTACTGCCCCTAAGTGATCTGAATGAAGGAAATATGTTTTTTAATGAGTTTGAATGGCTCGATCACTTAAGGCCCAAAAAACTTCTGGATATCTATAAATGGCAGCCATATACACCTAAAAGGTAATTGGTGTATTAATATTCGTCTTCATTAAAGAAGAAATCGTCTTTGCTTGGATAATCAGGCCAAATATCATCAATGCTTTCATAAATCTCGCCCTCGTCTTCTAATTCCTGCAAATTCTCAATCACCTCCATCGGGGCACCCGACCGCATAGCATAATCAATCAACTCATCCTTAGCGGCAGGCCAAGGGGCGTCTTCAAGCTTCGATGCTAATTCAAGGGTCCAATACATAAAATAACAATTTTAAAGTTTCTCTAAAGGCGTGCAAATATAAAAAATAATCGATATCACAACACCAAAAATTAAAAATCTATACAATTTTATTAAATATAAATCACAAATATCTGCGAAATCCTTAAATATCAAACTCTTGGAGACCAGGGGATTTCTTTTGCTTTATAATCTTTTGATAATTTCCTGCTTAATACAAAAAGGTAGTCTGACAAGCGATTCAAATATTTAATTACCATACGGGCTCCGGCGAATTCTTCCTGTACCTGCAATGCCAGCCGCTCAGCTCTTCTGCATACACACCGGGCAACATGCGCTTCTGAGACTGCCGGATGGCCTCCGGGTAAAACAAATGATGTAAGCTCCGGTAATTGCTCATCCATTTTATCCATCTCTTTTTCCAAAAAAACAATGTCGGTACTGTACATCTCGGGAATCTTTACATCACAATTATCGCAATCAGTTGCCATAATAGCAGCACAAGTCATTAACCGATCCTGTATTTCTATCAATGATTCCTGTGTGTGCTTATCTATCTTTTTAAAATCACGAATCATACCGATATGAGCAATCAACTCATCAATGGTGCCATAGGCTTCAATTCTCAAATGGTACTTGGGCACACGCTTTCCTCCTATCAGAGCTGTTGTGCCATCATCACCGGTTTTTGTATATACCTTCATTGCTTTATAATTTTTCCAATGCGATTGTTATTCTTTTTAATTCTTCTTCGATTGAAGCTTAAATTTAGTTTCAATTTTTCTTAAATAAATAACCTGATTTCTCTTTTATCGCATCTATTCTATTTTTCTTTGAAATTAAGTACACATAGATAAACTAAATGTTCGAAACAACAGAACATAACTGCAATTTTTTCTAATTTTTTAGGTAAGCTGCGCACCCTAAAACCTAATCGTAAAATGTTCTTTAGCCTGCGACCTGTGTAAAAAAACCAACCCGAAACGGTATAAATCGATGGTAACAGTAACAGAAGGGTGATTTTGTATCGCCTTCCAGGCTTTTGTCATGCCCGGAGACCAATATATATCGTCTACTACAATCACACCATTCTTATTCAGCAAATGAATAAGCTTTTCAAAATATTGTATTGTGGGTTTATATGCATGATCGCCATCCATAAAAACCATGTCAAAGCGGGCATCATATTTGGAAAATCTATCAAGAACATCGTTAAATCGCTCATTTTCAATGGCTATATTTGAAATACCCCACTTCGAAAACATACTAAGCGCAAACTGATAACGTTCGTAATTGCCTTCAATGCTATGTACCATTATCTGATCTTTGCCCCTTGCCAGGCAAGCACTTGTCAATCCACAACAGGTACCCAATTCCAATACATTTTCCACACTTAGATAATGTGTTAATTTTATCAGTAAACGAATATATTTCCTGGGCAAACCACTTTTTCGGGCAAGACGTCCTGCTTTAATAAATTTACGCTTTCTGATTCGGGTTCCCGCTCCTATTGCATCAGTATGTAAAAAGGTTTTATTATCAAACAGCTCCTGTTGCATCATTTTTACCCATGCACCAGGGTTTTTATCTTTTTTGGATTGGAGCATGACCTCCCGCACGAATCCATAAACAAATGGCGAATGAATACCATAGCCTTTGCCATGCTTCACTGTCAATTTATAAATCAATGCTTTGCGAAACTGGAAAAGGATGTATCTTAATTTCATAACCCCAGCATTAATAAACGACTAACAATCATCTAACCTTTAAACTTGCTACCGATGTACCTTTGTAATTCATAGTACAAGCAAATTTAGCAATGTTTTCTCCTCTGCGAAATAATCTTTTATCTGGTTTCTGATATTCACATCAATATCCATTTTATTTATGGTTTTGGCCTGATATAGAATAAAACAAGAGATGTATTATTACGAAATTATTTACCGCATGATCGAATACGAAAAAATTTTTTTATAAGGATATCAATACAGTACACAATTATTTGCATTATGAGACTGCTGACGCCGCTTACTTCAGTATAAAATTTTCTTGACCAGTTAAAAGATGAACTAAGCAAGCAACTTTAGGGGTGTTTTTTCATTATTACCTTCCTGTTAATATTACCTAGTGTCCTGTCAAGTGTGAAATGACGGGTAAGTTGCAGAGATTTTTGTTTTTAGCAAGGCAAAAAATGTGCGCATAGCAACGTTCTGTAAACATTTTTTAACGCAGATAAAAATGAAAAGATCAAGACTTGGCCCGTCAGATTACGCTTGACACGACACTAGCATCATGTTAAGCTCTCTGGCTTCAAAAGAAATAACAAATTCACTGCGAAATTTGTCAAATGATTAACAATCAACCAGAGTCATAACCTCCAGTTATTAAGATGGGAATAGTCATTTCTATTTTTATATTTGTGTGTAAGTTTTTATTATGCAAATAAAGCGAAAACACATATCCCAAATTATTCTCATCCTTTTCAGCATAGTAACAATCGGTTATGCTTTTTGGTCAGGATACAGAGTCCATACTATTACTGCCACCAGAACTGAGTTAAAAACCACCTATAGCCAAATAAACGATATCTATTACGGTTTACTCTCTGTAGAAGCCTGGGAAAAACAGGTGAAAAAAATCGTGCAACGTCAAATAAGTAATTTCGAGCTGAGCCAGGAACAACTTATGTTATTTCGTGCAGAAATAGACAAGGTGCTGCAAAACCTAATTACCAAAACAGAGCAAATGGTTCAAACGAAAGATAGCGGTTGGCGTGCTAAACTCACCAAACTGGCTGTAAAAACATTCGTGGATACAGATAAAATACGAAAAAAGGTGCCGGAATTTACCGATGCCATTTTAAAAATCCTGACCCGGCCGGAGAACATTGAGCGGCTAAAAGGCATGGCCAGAGACAAGCTGAATGACCTGTCTGAAGACACATATGACAAACGTACTCAAGCAAAATTAAATGCTGTTTACGAGGCATATGGAGTAAATTCAAAGGATGCATTCAACAAAATGGTTCAAAGTACCTCTACCAAACTCCATAAAGCATCAAATCAACAAGGTCAGGTAATGGTAATTTTAGTTGTACTTTTTTTACTGATGTGGTTTTTTGTTCGCCCTCATCGATATTTGCATAACACCTACCTCATTCTGGCAGCATTGCTGGCCCTGGTTGTATTATTCACGGGAGTGACTACTCCCATGCTGGAAATTGATGCACGCATCACCAACCTGGATTTTATGTTGCTGGGCGAACATGTTACTTTCGAAGACCAAATGATCTTTTATCAAAGCAAAAGCATACTGGATGTAGTTACCCTCCTGCTCCAAAGCAAACCCTTTGATTCCATTGTAGTTGGCCTGCTCATACTATCATTTAGCGTACTGCTTCCGGTATCGAAAATCATTTCGCTCATACTCTGGTTATTCAGTAAAAAAGTCAGAAAACTTAAAGCTGTTAACTGGCTGACTTTCTGGTCAGGTAAATGGTCTATGGCAGATGTAATGGTAGTTGCTATCTTTATGAGCTATGTGGCTTTTGACCGGATTTTGGAAAACCAGCTACGACATATCGACAGAGATACAGAGGCTGTAACAGCATTAACCACAAACAATACAGGGTTGCAGGCAGGTTTCTTTATTTTTGTTACTTACGTGTTTTTTTCAATGATATTATCGGCAATACTAAAACGGGTGGTAAAAAACAAAAACGAATAGCACCAATTTCATTTACCAGAGCTCCAGGAACCAATCAATTACGCCATACATTTTCAATGCACTGGCAATTAACACTATCATAAGCAGGTAACGAATAAATCCGGCACCAATTTTTTGAGCATAGCGCGAAGCAAAAAATGCGCCTGTCATATTTCCGGCTGCCAAAACCAGGCCAGCCTCCCAATTTACAAGGTCGTTCCATATGAATACAGCAAGGGCCAGCGGTGTGTAAATCAATACAATAAAAACTTTAGCAGCATTGGCTTTTACCAGCTCATGGCCTACACCCAAAACAAGGCCTGCCAACAAAAACAAACCTACTCCAGCCTGGATGAATCCTCCGTACAAACCAATAAAAAAGAAAATAAAAATTTGCCACCGCATGTGCAACCCTTTTGCTTCTGGGGCCTTGCCTTTAATCCATGCTGAGGGTTTAAAAATTAGTAAAAAGAACATAAGCACCAGCAAAGATGCTATGGTGTACTCAAGATATTTTTCATTGATTTCCACTGCTACAAAAGCGCCTAGAAGTGCACCTACAGTAGCAGATAATGCTATTGGCCAGGTTAACCGAAATGAAATGAGTTTTTGTTGCGTGAAGTTTCGTACAGCGACCACATTTTGCAAAATAATAGCTACGCGGTTTGTGGCATTGGCTACACTTGCCGGTAATCCTAAAAAAATGAGCATTGGTAAAACCAGCATACTACCACTTGCAGCGAGCACATTGACAAAACCTGCAACAAGACCAACGCCGGCAATTAAAACATAATCTAATAGTTCCATGTCCAAAAATCGAAAATTAAAATATAAAATCAGTACTTAGGCAAAAATTTAGTCCAGCAATTCGGCCTGTAGTGCTTTTTCATCAAAAATAGTGTAATAACCTCGTTCACAGAAAAGAATTCCTTCATTCTCCATTTCAGATATACAGCGTGCAAGTGAGGGACGCGCCACGCCAAAAAGCTCTGCCATTGCAGTTTGCGACATTTTTGCGTGAAATGGTTCTCCGGGAGCCTCCATCCTGTCCAATAAAAAATGCGCCAACTTCTGCCTGATCGTATTAAAAGACATAAACTTAACTTTATCGGAAAGAAATTGAGCACGGGTAGAAATTATGTTGATATAATTTCCAAAAAGCGTTTCAGATTTCATCACCATTTTTTGGAATTGCTTCTTAGGCACATATAAAAATTCGCAAGCGGTCAGCGCAGTTACATTTACTGGTATTTTCTGTTTTTCTCCATACATAAAAGCACTTGCAAGCGTCTGTGGAGCTATTGCATCCTCTATTTTTAAAGCCTTTCCGGATGGATCGAGCATTTCAGCGGTAATTTTCCCTTCCATCAAAACGATAAGTTTATCCACAGGATCGCCCGACTGAAATATCAAACGTCCTTTTTCATAACTCCTGACCTGATATGCTGAAGTTGATAATAATTCTCCAAGAAAACCTGAATCAACACCCTTAAAAAGAGGCACTTTCTCGAGAATGGAAACAATTTCTTCCATTTTTTTAGCCCGAATTTACTAAAAATTATGAGGGATGTAACAAATGTGACAGCATTTCAGACAAGCACCTCCTATTTTTGTATCAGAAAACATAGAGCATACCAACAAACTAATAATAGATTACGATGAAACGAACAATGATACATATAGACGAGGACAAATGCAACGGATGCGGTGCATGTGTTCCCAACTGCCACGAAGGAGCTTTACAAATAATTGATGGCAAGGCAAGGCTTATAAGCGATTTAATGTGCGACGGACTTGGTGCTTGCCTCGGACATTGCCCAAAGGGTGCCATTACGCTTGAAGAGAGAGAAGCTGCCCCATATGATGAAATTACAGTGATGGAGCAAATGGCACCTAAAGGGCGCAATACCATAAAAGCGCACCTTATTCACATGAAAGAACACAAAGAATTTGGTTTTATGAAACAGGGCATCAAATGGCTGAAAGAAAACCAGGACAAAATCAATTTTGATTTAAAATCACTCATAGAAGAAATTCATAATCATGGACAAGCATTTGAAACTAAAAAAATGAAAACACCACACCAGGGTGGATGCCCCGGGTCGCAATCAATGAGTTTTAAACCCGACCTGACAATGGCTGCTCAAAATGAGCCTGTTCGGGAAAAACAAAATGGTGCCAGCGCACTGCAGCAGTGGCCGGTTCAGTTACACCTGCTTAACCCAATGGCTGAATACATGCAAAATGCCGACCTGCTTGTGGCAGCAGATTGTACAGCCTTTAGCATGGGTAATTTCCATCAACATCTGGAAGGTAAATCTTTAGCCATTGCTTGTCCAAAACTCGACAACGGAAAAGAGACCTACATCGAAAAACTGCGCATGATGATCGATGAAGCAAAAGTCAACACCATCACAGTGATGATGATGGAAGTACCATGTTGCGGAGGATTGCTTAGCATAGTGCAGGCTGCACTGGCTCAGGCCAAACGCTATGTACCTGTAAAAGTCATGATGGTGAGCATACGTGGCGAAGTAATATCTGAAGAGTGGGCACCACCAGTAAACCAAAAAATAGAAGCATAAAATTTAACTAATTCAACGAACCTTATAAAACTTATTATTATGGATAAAATGTTTTGTTTTCAATGCCAGGAAGCTGCAAAAGGTACAGGATGTACCGTACGCGGTGTATGCGGAAAAGACGATGAAATAGCCAAACTTCAGGATCTGCTGATGCATATGATTAAGGGTATTGGCGTGTATATGGAAAATGTACCTGCCGATGCCAGTGGACGTGAAAAGGTTGACTACTTCACCATTTACGGTATTTTTACAACCATTACCAACGCCAACTTCGACCGCCAGGTGTTTAAAAGGCTTATTAAAGAAGCTGCTGAGAAACGGGAAATGGCTGCAAAACTTGCAGAGCAATACAATGCTATGCCAACAGAGCTACCCGATTGTGCCACATGGCAACCCGATGACGAGAGTAAATTCCTCGCAAAAGCTGCACTTGTGGGCGTACTTAGCACAGAAAATGAGGATATCAGGTCGCTTCGCGAGCTTGTGATCTATGGTGTAAAAGGTATAGCTGCTTATGCTCAACATGCCTGGGTTCTGGGACACAAAGATCCTGAAATAAGCAAGTTCATGCACAAAGCCATGGCTGCTACTACTAAAGATCTTTCTGCTGATGAACTTACAGGTCTGGTGCTCGAAACCGGCTCCAATGGTGTGAAAACTATGGCTCTGCTCGATAAAGCCAATACCTCAGCGTATGGAAACCCGGAAATTACCAAAGTAAATATTGGTGTACGCAACAACCCGGGAATCCTTATCAGCGGTCACGATCTGAAAGATATGGAAGAGCTGCTGAAGCAAACCGAGGGCACAGGCGTAGATGTTTATACACACAGCGAAATGCTACCAGCCAACTACTACCCTGCATTTAAAAAATATGACCACTTTGTAGGTAATTACGGAAACTCATGGTGGAAACAAGATAAAGAATTTGCCAGCTTCAATGGCCCGATTCTCATGACTACAAACTGCATCACACCGCCAAAAGATTCATACAAAGATCGCGTTTATACAACCGGTGCTGCGGGATTTGATGGTGTGAAACACATCCAGGATAGTGCGCATAAAGATTTCTCTGCCATTATCGAACATGCTAAAAAATGCGATTCACCGGAAGAAATCGAAACAGGTGAAATCGTAGGGGGATTTGCTCATCACCAGGTAATGCAATTGGCTGATAAAGTGGTAGACGCTGTAAAATCAGGTGCCATCAATAAATTTGTTGTCATGGCTGGATGCGACGGTCGCATGAAGTCTCGTAACTACTACACTGACTTCGCCGATCAACTACCTGAAGATAACGTAATTCTAACTGCCGGCTGCGCCAAATACCGCTACAACAAACTCGATCTTGGCGATATTGGCGGTATTCCACGCTTACTTGATGCCGGACAATGTAACGACTCATACTCACTGGCTATGATCGCACTAAAACTTAAAGAGGTATTTGAGCTTGAAGATATCAATGAGCTGCCTATAGTTTACAATATAGCGTGGTACGAGCAAAAAGCAGTGATTGTATTGCTTGCATTACTAAGCCTTGGTGTGAAAAATATACACCTTGGACCTACACTGCCTGCATTCCTCTCACCAAATGTGGCCAACGTATTGATAGAAAAATTCGGTATAGGAGGTATCACTACTGTTGAAGAAGATATGGAAACAATGATAAGCGCCTAATTAGTGCAAATAATATCAATTAAACCCAAAATTGTCAGTAGAGTTTTTTCAAATTTCTAATTACAAATCTGGGTTAAAGGTAAGCGAATTTCCGCTTACCTTTTTTTATGTCCAAAGCACGCATATCACCTAATAAAAAAATCCTTTCCCTAATTGATTTAAAAATCAAATTGCAGCATTTTATAATTTATTTGTAAATTGTCTTACCAAAATTCAGACTTATGCATACCAAACTGATCATATTATCCGTATTGCTACTGCTCTCTCAAGCATGTAGAGAAATACATGTGAAAACGGTAATAAATAACAATGGGCAAATCCAGCGTTCTTATACCCTTATTCGCGATGTGCATGAAAATGGAGCCAGGGTAGCTGCCCAAAACAGCTTAAACGAAGACCAATTGCCAAACCTATACTTCCCTGTTGACACAAGCTGGAAGGTAGAAACACATATCGATACAATAAAAAACAAAAAAATAAGCACTTATAGCAAACTATTCGAAAACAACGATGCACTGCAGCATTATTACGACACAAATCAATACACACTAAAGAAACTGAACCCCAGGCTTACCCTGAACAGAGAATTTAAATGGCTGAAAACCATTAATAGCTACAGCGAAAGCATGGACCAGATTTTTCGGGGCAAAGACAACCTTAATTTTTTCACTAAAACGGAAAGAAGCAACATTGAAAATGGCAACATGAACGATAGCCTGCAAAAAAAGTATGAACGATGGGTTGCTTTTCATATTACAGATGAGATTGCTTATACGGTGCAAAAGTTCTCAAACGAAGAAATTGATGTTGTGGACTGGAAAAAAATTATGTATGAACGCATCAAAATGTCGGACAATAATAATCCACTGAAAGAAAACAATCCTTTTGATTTCCCGGAACTTAAAGAGAAACAAAAAGAACTTGACCTCTCAGATTTTGACCTTTTAATTGAAACCATTGAGAAATACTCGGGGAATACACTCTCAGATACGACAAAAAAACAGATCCAGACAAGCCTGGAGGAAAAAATGGAAATCTATATGGGGCTATACACCGATGAGCTCTTTTACACTGTGCAAATACCCGGAAAAATAGTCAGCTCCAATGCCGACAGTGTAAAAGGAAATACAGCCTATTGGAACATGTCGCCTTTTATTGCAGG